>CAZYVY010000015.1:0-259 GCA_964651555.1 uncultured Lachnospiraceae bacterium
ACTTTAATCTGTCCGGGATATGCCAACTCAGCTTCAATCTGTTTGGAAATATCACGAGCCAATAATACCATGTCGTCATCTGTAACCTGTTCAGGAACTACCATTACACGAACTTCTCTACCTGCCTGAATAGCAAAAGATTTTTCAACACCTTTGAAATTGTTGGTTATTTCTTCTAATTGTTTTAAACGTGATGTATATGTTTCAAGTGTTTCTCTTCTTGCACCGGGTCTTGCAGCCGAAATTGCATCTGCGGCCT
>CAZYVY010000015.1:269-942 GCA_964651555.1 uncultured Lachnospiraceae bacterium
GCAATTAATGATGTAGGTTCCACATCACCATGATGTGATTCTACAGCATTAATGACAATTGCAGACTCTTTGTATTTTCTACACAAATCTGCACCTAACTGGATATGAGAACCTTCCATCTCCTGATCAACGGATTTACCGATATCATGCAACAGACCTGCTCTCTTAGCCATTCTGACATCCAGCCCCATTTCAGCAGCCAAAAGCCCTGAAAGCTGTGCCACTTCAATTGAGTGCTTTAATGCATTCTGACCATAACTGGTTCTGAAGCGCATCTTACCAAGAAGTCTGACAAGTTCAGGATGAATACCATGCACACCAACATTAAGACATGCAGACTCACCTTCTTCTTTAATCAGTGTTTCCACTTCTTTCCTTGCCTTTTCAACTGTCTCTTCAATTCTTGCAGGATGGATTCTTCCATCTACAATTAATTTTTCAAGAGCAATTCTTGCCACTTCTCTTCGAATCGGATCAAATCCTGAAAGAACAACTGCTTCCGGAGTATCATCAATAATCAACTCAACACCGGTCATTGTTTCCAACGTACGGATATTTCTACCCTCACGTCCAATGATTCTACCCTTCATTTCATCACTGGGAAGCTGAACAACCGAAATGGTAACCTCAGATACATGGTCAACCGCGCATTTCTGGATGGAATTTACCACAT
>CAZYVY010000015.1:952-34588 GCA_964651555.1 uncultured Lachnospiraceae bacterium
ATATTCTTTTGCTTTCTTATCTGCTTCCTCTTTTGCCCTGCTTTCCATTTCTTTAATAAGCACAGCAGTTTCATGTTTTACATCTTCTTCAACAATTTTCAACAAGTATTCTTTTGCTTGTTCAGAGGTTAAACCTGAAATTCGTTCCAGTTCCTGCACTCTTTGCTCGTTTAACTTTGAAATTATCTCTTTCTGCTTCGCTAATTCTTCTTCCTTTGCAGCAAGTGCTGTTTCTTTCTTTTCGATAGCATCTAATTTCTTATCAACGCTTTCTTCCTTCTGCTGAACTCTGCGTTCATAGCGTTGCGCTTCCGCACGACGGTCTTTGATTTCTTTATCAAGTTCATTCTTAGCCTTAATTGACTCTTCCTTAACTTCCAATAAACCTTCACGTTTCTTTGCTTCAGCGGTTTTTAATGCTTCATCGATAATTTCTCTGGCCTTTTCATCTGCATTCCCAATCTTTTTTGCAACTTTCTTCTTATATACGGAAAGCGCAATCAATGCAGAAAGCACAGCAGAAACAAT
Organism: uncultured Lachnospiraceae bacterium; assembly: GCA_964651555.1. GTDB lineage: Bacteria > Bacillota > Clostridia > Lachnospirales > Lachnospiraceae > UBA3766. Next base: position 1,481 of record CAZYVY010000015.1, read on the forward strand.
GACTGCAATAAGAACAGCGATCAACATAACCAATAAGCTAACTTCGGGCATGTACAGGATCACCTCCTTATTTAATTTTCATTGTACAATTATCAAATAGAGCAAAAAGCCCTAATTAACCGATATTACAACACTACTAGTTTAAACTTTTTACAATATTATGTCAAGTAATAATTACACTCCTGTCATATTTATTTCCATTTCCCGGAAACTAAAATTTTTCATACCCATTACAATATCGGACAGTTCAAATCCTTTTCGGTATAAATACATCTTCATCTTTTCTTTTATTTCATATGTAGCCTCATCGTCTTCATATCTTTTTTTAAAGAGAAGTCTGCGGATACAATCCAAATCCCTGTTTTCTCCCTCTTCCATGACAATATCTTTGAGCACATCCTGAATCAATTGCTTTTCTATTCCTTTTTGTTGCAAATCCAATATAATCTGTTTTTTGCTTTTACGGACAGATTTGCTTTGATAATATAATCTGATGTATCGCAAGTCATTGATATAATCATATTTTTGCAAAAAAGTAATTGCATCCGCAATGACCTGCTCAGGATATCCGTCAGATATTAATTTTTTACGTATTTCACTTTCTGCATAATCTCTTCCCTGTAACAGCTTCATACATCGCTCACGTGCACGTTTGGGCAATATTTCATGCAGGAGCACAGACATCTGCTCTTCATTGATTTCTCCTCCCTCATGTAATCCGTAACGGCGCATATCTCCCTTGTATAAAACCATTCTTTGTTCATCTTCAGTGATAATTTCATATTTTGTTTTGCTATATTCTTTTACTTCCGTTATCTTCATATAACCTCTATAAAACATACAGGGGCACATCGTGCCCCTATAAATGTTGCGAATTCTTTTTTATTCTTCTTTTGCCTTAGAAGACTTCTTTGTGCTCTTTCCGTCCATTTCAGATGCCGTACCTGCCAACCCGTAATGAGCTCTTACTTTCTGCTCTACTTCCGCACAAATATCAGGATTTTCAATCAGGAAAGTCTTGGCATTTTCTCTACCCTGTCCAATCTTATTGCCTTCATAAGCATACCATGCGCCACTCTTATTGATAATACCCACTTCCGCAGCAAGGTCAAGCACATCTCCTTCAAAGGAAATACCTTCGCCGAACATAATATCAAATTCAGCCTCCTTAAACGGCGGTGCAATTTTATTCTTAACAATTTTAGCTCTGGTACGGTTACCTGTAATATCTCCACCCTGCTTTAATTGTTCCACACGTCTAATCTCCATTCTGACGGAGGAATAAAATTTTAATGCATTACCACCTGTGGTAACCTGAGGATTACCATAAAACACACCGACTTTTTCACGTAACTGGTTAATAAAAATAACCGTACAATTCGAGCGTCCGATAGCTCCCGTCAGCTTTCTTAATGCCTGAGACATCAATCTCGCCTGTAATCCCACATGCGAATCGCCCATTTCTCCATCCAGTTCAGCCTTAGGTACCAACGCAGCAACAGAGTCTACTACAACAATATCAATTGCACCGGAACGTACCATGGTTTCCGTAATCTCCAATGCCTGTTCTCCGTTATCCGGCTGTGAAATATACATATTATCCACATCAACACCGATTGCTTTGGCATATGCAGGGTCTAATGCATGTTCAGCATCAATAAATCCGGCAATACCGCCTCTCTTCTGTACTTCAGCAATCATATGTAAGGTTACGGTAGTTTTACCACTTGATTCCGGCCCGTAGATTTCTACGATTCTTCCTTTCGGAATTCCACCTAATCCTAATGCTATATCCAGGCTCAAGGAACCGGTAGGGATAGTCTCCACATTCATCTGTGTTGCAGGATCACCCAGTTTCATCACCGATCCTTTACCAAACTGTCTCTCAATCTGTGCTAACGCAGCATCAAGTGCTTTCATTTTTTCTTCTCTATCCATTTTTTTCTCCTTTTCCTTGAACATTTGTTCTGTATATACAATAAAACAAATGTTCGATTTTGTCAATTACTTTTTGCAATATTTTGCTTTTATATTAGACATTATAATCGTCCAAATGTACAATAAACGTCCCTCAATATGCATCACCAACCTTTATTTTATTTTTTCATGTGGAATAAGTGGCAGAAACGCCTGAACTTTATCCGATATGACAAAAAATGTAAGGTCAGTTTAACATTTCTTTTATCTTATTTCAAGCAAATACACAAAATCATAACATATCTGCCCGAACAATCATTCATTTTCTAACATTATAAAGAATAGGTAACACTTCTGCTACCTATTCCTAACTATCATTTTTCAATTTTACATATCCGTCGCTCCGCTAATCTGGGACGCTCCTGAATTCTCCGGCATAGTGACAATTTCACCAAGCGTCTCCGTATAATTCATCCAGTCCTTCATGGTAATGGTCATCCATCCCCTTGAATATCCTTCCGGCGAACCCATTTCATAATTGTAGCCAAACTCAAGTCCATAAGGGCTGAAAAATACAATATTCGTCTTCTCATCCCCAAGCATTGTTGCAAGTTCTGCATCTGTAATGCTATTTAATCCCTCAATATCTGTACCGTTCTGCGTACAACATCTTTCTCTGAATTCCGCTGCAAATTCTTCATCTACGGAAATAAACTCACTATTATCAAGAATCTCACCTGTTTTGGTAGAGATGTTAATTGCGTAAACATAAGAATCGGCATATGTGCTTGCATCTCCCACTACAACAACATCCAAAAGAATACTCACTTTTTCCGCGTCATTATATACAACAAAGGAATCCACAAAGAAATAAAGACTCTGCATCACATCATATGTTTTCTTTCCATCAAGATACGCAAACAAATCATTTGCCGTTGCATTCATTATTGCAAGGTTTAATTCTTCCTCATTGGGAATAGTTCCACCCGTGAACTGCATATAAGCAATACTTGAATTAATATCAACACCGTCTTTTGAATCGGAATATGACATAAAATGTCGTTCAAGACCATAAGCCTGATTACTGTCAATACATTCAACAAACGGCTCATAATAATCCCCAATAAACGCTTCTCCATAATGATTGGTATGATCCGAACCAAAACTGCTGAGCGAATCTTCCAGTAAATAGAAATCATTTGTGCCATCCGTTGTATCTGAATATCCTGCATCCGCACTTGCATACGAATCCCAATCAAAATCCGAAAAATCATATCTGGTATGATCTGCCGCATATACTGCATAAGAAGAACTGTCATATACGTAATAATCTTCCCATTCTTCCGTGGTTACATTTTCCTCTGAATATTCCTCTGACGGCTCAGACGTTTCAATTTCCTGCGTCATTGATGTTTGCGGATATGCCACCTGAGTAGATGTAACAGTATCATCGACAGTCAAAACCGGTACTAAAACAAATATTGCAATCATCACAACAACCACTAAAAACGCACCAAGAAATAAGATTCCGGCAATAATCAGCAACCATAACCACCACCGGCTTTTCTTTTTTTCGGGTTGAATCGGTGCATTAGGTACAGATGTATACTGTGGTTGTCCGGAATACTGATGATAAACAGATGCATCTGCCGGCTGACTATATTGGTTCCCGTTAAAATTATCCGGTTTCATTTCCGGCTGATAATAATTCCCTGTACTATATGGTTGATTCTGCTCTTGTTCCGGCATAAAAGACTGTACGTTTTCTACCGATTCCTGATTTAACCGATAACCGCATTGTGTACACACTCCCGGTGTAGTAATACTTCCACAGGATGGACAAAACACATATTCATTTACCCTGTTCGACATTATATAATTCCCCTTTCATCCGATTCCATTATTTGGAAAACGCGGTTTCTGTCATATATTCCAAAATACATTTACGCATTAAGGTCAAGGCAGCCGCTGTAGCATTTTCACGTACCTTTTCACGGTTTCCGTTAAAATGATATTCCCGAACGGTCATCTTTCCTTTTACACTGCAGGCAATATAAACAAGACCTACCGGACGTTTTTCCGTTCCTCCATCAGGGCCTGCAAGTCCCGTCACGGAAACACATACATCTGCTTTTGAAATCATTTCAACACCTTTTAGCATTTCCTCAGCCACTTCCGCACTGACAGCTGTATGTTTTTCTAAGGTTCTTTTCTTAACACCAAGAATTTTTTTCTTTGCCTTATTGGAATATGTAATGTGACCCATTTTAAACACATCCGATACCCCGGGAACATTAATCAATCTTGCTGCTACCATACCTCCCGTGCATGATTCCACCGTAGATACCGTCAATTTGTTTGCTACAAGTAAATCTACAACGGCATTTTCAAGATTTGTATTCTCATCCGTGGTATATATATATTCAGCAAGATTAGTTTTTAATTGTTTTACTACCGGCTTAATCAGTTTGTTTGCACTCTTCACATCTGCAGCCTTAGCCGTAACACGCAAATGTACTTCTCCTGTTTTTGCATAAGGTGCAATTGTAGGATTCGTCTGGTTATCCAGCATATCCTGAATCATATCTGCAACTTTGCTTTCACCGATACCGCAAAGTTTTACGGTAGTAGACACAATAACTTCCGGATTTTTCTTCTTCAGGAAATCCACCACATATTCTTCAAACATGGGTTTCATCTCCTTAGGCGGTCCGGGCAATAAAATGGCGCACTTCTCACCGCTTTCCACAATAAGACCGGGGGCTGTACCATTGTGATTATACATTACAATGGCTCCATCGGGAACCAAAGCCTGTTTCCAGTTATTTTCCGTAATTTCCAGACCACGGTTCTCAAAATACGTCTGAATCATTCCACGAGCCTTTTCATCCTCGATAAGCTTTTTCTTCATGGCTTTCGCTACTACTTCCTTGGTTAAGTCATCATCCGTAGGGCCTAAACCTCCCGTTAAAATCAAAATATCCGAACGCTTAAGACCAGTTTTTACTGTTTCTGCCAATCTTTCTTCATTATCACCCACCACGGTCTGATAAAAACAGGATAAACCACAGGCCGCACACTGTTCTGACAAATATGCAGCATTAGTATTTACAATATTTCCGAGTAAAAGCTCTGTTCCGACTGAAATTAATTCAACAACCATATCCCTGTCCGTCCTTTTTCTTTATTTCTCATCTTTTAATACATGGCTGTTTCTTACCAGACAGTCAATCAATGAATACACTGTCAGGAATAAAACAATCCAGCCTAAAATAACGCATACCCAATATACCGCTTCTAAATCCGGAATCATAAAACCAATCATCACCATTTGTGTCGCTGTTTTAACTTTTCCCCACATACTCGCAGCAATAACAACGCCCCTATCGGCAGCCACAAGCCTGAAGCCGCTGATAATAAAATCTCTTACAATAATAATTAACACAAGAAAAACATTAATACGTCCCAATGCAAGAAGACAAATCAATGCACTGCACACAAGAAGTTTATCCGCCAAAGGGTCCATAAATTTGCCAAAATTGGATACCATATTATACTTTCTTGCAATATAACCGTCTACAAAATCCGTCATTGACGCAACAATAAAGACGCCTAAAGCACACCAGTTTAATACTGTCTGTGACAATGTGCCGTTTGCAACCAGTGTTGAAAGTCCCGGAATATGTGATGCCATCAGCAAAACAATAAATACCGGTACCAGAACGACTCTTATCAGAGTAATTTTATTCGCTAAATTCATCTTCCAATTCTCCAATCAAATCATATTCATTTGAACCCGTAATGCGAACATATGCGAAATCACCCGTCATTAATTCTTTGGATGTATTGATAAAAAGATATCCGTCAACGTTGGGTGCATCCATATAAGTACGTGCAATATAAGCATCTTCTCCCGCTATACGTCCCTCAATCATGGCAAGCACGGTACGTCCCGTCATCACCTCAGCTTTTTCAAATGCAATCTCTTGTTGAAGCTCCATGATTTCTCCACGCCGTTCTTCTTTTATCTCTTCCTCAATCTGATTATCCATTAAGGCTGCAGGTGTATCTTCTTCCTTGGAATACGTAAATACACCAAGGCGGTCAAATTCCATTCTGTCAACAAAATCCATCACTTCTTCATGGTCTTCCTCGGTTTCCCCCGGAAAACCGCTGATTAATGTGGTGCGTAAACAGATATCAGGAATACGTGCCCTTAAATTACTTATCTTTTCTTCCAGCTCTGCCTTGGTGGTTCTGCGACCCATTCTTTTTAAAATCCTGTCAGAAGCATGCTGAATGGGAATATCCAGATAGTGGCATACCTTCTTATTGTTTGCAATTGCATCTATCAATGCATCATCAATTTCTTCCGGATAGCAATACAGAATACGTATCCATCTTACTCCTCTTATTTCGGACAGTCTGGATAAAAGCTCCGGCAATTTCTTTTCACCGTAAATATCCATTCCGTAAATTGTGGTTTCCTGTGCAACCAATATCAATTCCTTAACCCCAACATCTTCTGCAAGCCGGCAGGCTTGTGCAACCAACTCTTCCATAGGTACAGAACGGTATTTGCCCCTCACTTTGGGTATTACACAATAGGTACAATGTTTATCACAGCCTTCTGCAATCTTTAAATATGCATAATGACCACCTGTTGTTATCATTCTTTTACCGAGTTTAGGCAAAGGTTTATTTATATCGGGAAGATAATTTTGACACTGTCCGGAGAGAACACCCTCCAAAGCTTCAACAATATCTTCTATTGCCTGTGTTCCCATTATAACATCCACCTCGGGAATCTCTTCCTGGATTTCGTCATAATATCTTTGTGCAAGACATCCTGTTACGATTAATGCTTTTAACTTTCCCTCTTTACGCAAATCAGCCATCTCAAGGATTACATCTACGCTTTCCTGCTTTGCGTCATGAATAAAGCAGCAGGTATTCACAACCACCGCCTCTGCTTCTGTCTCATCATCTGTTATTTCATAACCTTTTTGGGACAAATATCCAAGCATAGATTCCGTGTCCACAAGATTTTTGTCACATCCAAGGGATATAAAAAGTATCTTCATATTCTGCTTACCAGTCTGTTTTACTCCTAATTTTTTAAAAATAAGTGAAAAAAGTGCCCATTAAGGGCACATTTCACATATTATTCTTCGTCATCACCGACAATTTTTAATTTTGCACAGCTTAATTCTTCCACAGCAACAGAAAGGGCCTTCTTATTTTCTCCCTTTACCATAGGTTCATCACCATCAATAATTTCGCGTGCTCTTTTTGAAGTAGCCATAACGATGGAATAACGGCTGTTTACCACAGGTGCTTCGCCCTGTTCAACCTCACTGTTTACTACATTCATTAAATCTGAATAAGACGGGTGTAACATATTTTACTCTCCTTCCGAAAAGCTTGAAAGCTCTTCCTTTAAATTTGCTATTAATTTTGAAACCCTGTCAGGGGTACTGTGTGCCGATTGTATCACCTCATGTGTATGTTTTACACATTCTTCCAAATCGTCATTCACAATAATGTTATCATATAAAGACATGCTTTCCGACTCTTCTGCAGCCCTGCGCATGCGCTTATTGATTACTTCTTCCGGTTCGGTTCCTCTGCCGCTCAAACGTTCCTTTAAAACTTGCGCAGAAGGCGGAGTCACAAACAATAACAATGTTTCAGGAAACTTTTCTTTGATTTGCAATGCTCCCTGGACTTCAATTTCCAAAATAACATCTTTTCCGTTGGCCAGCTGTTCTTCCACATAAGCCTTAGGTGTACCGTAATAATTGTCACAATAACGGGCATATTCCAGCAAACCGTTTCTTTCGATTGTACTTTGAAATTCTTCCTTGGTTACAAAGAAATACGATTTACCGTGTTCCTCACCGGGTCTTGGCATTCTTGTTGTCATGGAAATACTCAAAGCATAATTTTGATATTCTTCTAAAAGACGCTTTACCAAAGTTCCTTTTCCGGAGCCTGAAAAGCCGGATAAAACAACTAAAATTCCTTCATTTTTCATAAGATTACTCCTGTGCTCTGGTTGCAATGGTTTCCGGCAAAAGTGCAGATAAAACAATTTGCCCGTCTTCCATTACCAAAACCGCTTTCGTTTTTCGCCCTTGTGTCGCGTCAATTGCCTTGCCTTCCTCCCTCGCCGTATGCACCATTCTCTTTACCGGTGCGGCATCAGGATTAACAATGGCAGTTATACGTTCTGCGTTAACAATATTTCCATATCCGATATGAACAAATTTACTCAATTTCCATCACCTTATTATTCAATATTCTGAATCTGCTCACGAATCTTTTCAATTTCGGTTTTTAACTCAATCGCCGCATTGGAAATTTCCAAATCATTTGCCTTGGACAAGGTTGTATTGGCTTCACGATTCATTTCCTGAGCAATAAAATCAAGCTTACGACCTACACTTCCTCCGGCAAGCAAAGTATCTTTGGTGGTTTCAATATGACTGCGCAGACGGACAAGTTCCTCATCTACACATGTCTTGTCCGCATAGATGGTAACTTCTGTTAAAATACGGCTTTCCTCTACATTGCTGTCAAGAAGTTCTTTTACCTTTTCTTCCAGACGCTTCTTATATTCCTGAACAATGGCCGGAGAACGTTCTGCAATAAAATCTACAAGATTTAACATGCCATCCAGTTTTGCAACCATATCAGCACGAAGATTTTCTCCTTCTTTGATTCTTGATTCTACAAAACCTTCTGCTGCTTTACGGATTGTTTTTTCTAAAACATTCCAAAGTTCATCCTCATCAATATCAACGTCTTCCATAGAAAACACTTCCGGATATCTGGAAAGGGTGGAAACACGAATATCATCGTCTAATCCAAATTCTTCAGCCATTTGGCGAAGATACTTCAGATATTCCGATGCTACTTCCCTATTATATTTAATACTTACATTCTGCTCCGTTAAATCTTCATAAGTAATAAATACATCCACTTTACCTCTTTGGATATACTCTTTCAACACATTTCTGATTGCCGCCTCAAAAAAGTTCAGTTTCTTAGGCATCTTAATATTCAAATCAAGATATCTGTGATTCACGGATTTGATTTCAACTGTACATTTACGGTTCCCGTCAGCAATTTCAAATCTGCCGAATCCTGTCATACTTTTAACCATTTAACTATACTCCATTCTTACTTAACCATAGTAGCATGCGCTAATACCTCCCCCTTGGCAAACGATACTTTATCCCACATAAAATATCAAACGGCATACTCTTCTTCATTATACTTCATCAATTTAGTTGCGTCAACGCAAACCTTTTAAGATTTGTATCAATCATCATAGAAAAATTTGTATAGTACACAACGAATCCCGGTTCACCACCACCGGGTCTTTTTACATGCTTTTTGCGGATATAATCCACTTCTACTTTTTCCTGGCTGCCGTTTTTTGAATAGACTGCCGCAAGAGAAGCTGCCGCTTCAAACACTTCATCGGGCATATCCCACTCCGTTGCAGGATTGGCATTTCGGGATTTTACAATTACGTGGGAACCCGGTATTCCCTTTGCATGAAACCACCAGTCATTTCCGTTTGCTATTTTAAACGTAACTTCTTCATTTTGCAGGTTGTTTTTCCCTACATAAAAATCATATTCATCATACATAACATAATGCAAAGGCTTATTTACGATTTTTTTATTCTTTTTATCATAACTTTTCTTTACATAACCGCGCTGGCATAGCTCATCCTGAATCTGTTGCAAATCCGCCTTTGTCGTTGCCAAACCCAGAAACGTCTGAACCGATTCCAAATATGCAATCTCTGCCTCATTTTCTTTTGTCTGGACTTCCAGTGCTTCCTCAGTACGTTTCATCTTGCCATACTTGTCAAAAAAACGTAATGCATTCTCTTTTATACTCAACTCTTTATCCAAAGGTATGGTAATCTCTTCGTTTGTATAATAATTTAATACCTCCACGGACTCACTTCCGTCTTTTAACTGATAACCGTATGCATTCAAAAGTTCCCCGTAAATCTTGTATGTTTCACGTTTTGCGGCATCCTCAAGCTGCTTCCTTTGGATATCCAGTTTTTTATAATCACGCTCAAGAATGGTCTGCACTGTTTTACGAAGATTAAGGGATTTCTGCCGCATTACATCTTCTTTATTTTTAGAGGCATAAAACACAAATAAAAGTTGGGAAACACTATCATATGCCTCTTTTTGCTCTGCAGGATATGAAAGAATATCCATTACCGCATACTCTTTTACCTTACCGTTTTCCAATATCATATAGGGTGTATACTTTTGGGTTCTTATGTTCTCCAGCACATTGTCAAATTCCCGATACAGGCGTTGCAAAGATTCCGCATCCAAATCTCCCGCCATTATGCGGTCATCAATATCCGCATTATTACACATTTCCCTTGCCATAAAAGGGGATATACCGGTATAAGACTGATAAATCATTTTAAAAGGTGCCTGACGGCACGTCTTTGCTATAGACATAAATTCATCAAAATCCGTCTTAAGGGCATCTTTTTTCTCTACAGTAACCGGAATAAAATATTCTCTTTGCGGTAAAACCTCACGCACGGAACTCATGACTGCCGAAACATGTTTTAAACTGTCTAAAATTATATTTTTGTCATCGCAAAGAATTAAATTGCTGTATTTTCCCATTAACTCAAAGCAAAGTACACGGATACAGGTATCTCCCATCTCATCCAAATGTTCCACCTTAATCCGAATGACACGTTCCAGTCCGGGTTGGGATACTTCCACTACCCTTCCCCCTTGCAGATATTTACGTAAAACCATACAAAAATTCGGTGCGGTCAGCGGTGCCGGCTTATTTTCTTCTGTCAGATATATTAAGGGCAAGGATGCAGACGCAGAAATAAAAAGGCGGTGCTGACCACTTAAACTTTTTACTGTCAGCAATACCTCTTCCCTTTCAGGCTGTGAAATTTTGGTAATCCGTCCACCAACAAGTTTTTCGGATAACTCATGAACCATACATGCAATTGTGATTCCGTCAAATGCCATAATTCTTCCTTTCCGACTGAAGATATTCCTACATCAAATCCGATGCGGTTACATAGCAAAAGCGTTGCACCACAATCAATGCAACGCTTTTATTCACTTTTAATTAGCCGATTAACCAGTCATACATTTCCTGATATTTCTTTGCAGAAACCTCCCAAGAGAAATCTGCCGCCATAGCACGGTCAACCATCTTATTCCACTCACGCTTCTTATCATAGTAAATCTTTTCAGCATAGCGGATGGTATCCAGCATTTCATGTGCGTTGTAATTTACAAAGCTGAAACCGGTACCTGTACCTTCATATTCGTTATAAGGCTCTACCGTATCCTTTAAGCCGCCTGTTTCACGCACAATAGGTAATGTACCGTAACGCAATGCCATTAACTGGCTCAATCCACAGGGTTCAAATAAGGAAGGCATCAGGAAGGCATCACATGCCGCATAAATCTTATGTGACATTGCTTCAGAGTAATAAATATTTGCAGATACCTTATTGTTATACTTCCAGTCAAAATGACGGAACATGTTTTCATACTGTTCTTCACCTGTACCAAGAACAACAATCTGTACTGCATCCTGACATAACTCATCCATCATATATGCAATAAGATCAAAGCCTTTCTGGTCAGTAAGTCTGGATACAATACCAATCATCATCGTCTTATCGTTTTCTTCCAGACCAAGTTCTTTTTGAAGAAGTCTCTTATTCTTAATCTTCTCTTTACGGAAATTCTTTGCGTCATAATTCACTTCAATATACTTATCGCTTTCGGGATTGTAATCCGCATAATCAATACCATTGACGATACCACGCAAATCATGTTCTCTTGCACGCATTAAACCGTCAAGGCTTTCACCATAAAAAGGAGTCGTGATTTCCTTCGCATATGTTTCACTTACGGTAGTAATGGCATCTGCATATACCAAGCCGCCTTTCAACAGGTTAGCATTTTTATATGCTTCCAATTTATCAGGGGTAAAGAAATAATCCGGAAGACCGGTAATGTCTTTAATCGTCTTCACATCCCACTTACCCTGGAATTTCAAATTATGAATAGTCATAATTGACTTTATTCCATGGAAAAACTCATTCCCCTGGAAACGTTCTTTTAAATATACGGGAACCAAACCGGTCTGCCAATCATGACAGTGGATAATATCCGGTCTAAAGTCCAATAAAGGCATTGCCGATAATGCTGCCTTTGAGAAAAACGAAAACTTCTCGATATCCTCTAAAACATTGCTGCTGTAAGGGCGGAAGCCTCCAAACTTAGATTCATTGTCAATAAAATAGTAAATTACACCATCAATTTCCGCTTCCAAAATACCAACATATTCATTTTTCCAGTTAAAATCCATATAAAAGGATGTCTTATATACCATTTTATCTCTCAGTTCCTGAGGAATGCAGGTATATTTCGGTATCATGACACGCACATCAAAGTAGCGCTTGTCAACACATTTGGGAAGAGAACCGACAACGTCAGCCAATCCTCCTGTTTTAATAAATGGAACTCCTTCTGAAGCCACAAACAAGATGTTTTTCATCACTTCGTCCTCCGTGTATTTTCCTTAGGTTTCCTAAAATTCCCTTTTTCAGTATTTTTACAATACCATTCCTTGTCATTATACATCATTTTTACCATGAATGAAAGATATATTTTCCCAAAATCTAACGATATTGTAAACGTATTTTATCTGCAATCAGAGCAATAAATTCTGAATTGGTTGGTTTTCCTTTTCCGGTGTTGATTGTATAACCAAACATTGCATCCAATGTTTCCATTTTCCCGCGGCTCCATGCCACTTCTATTGCATGCCGGATTGCCCTTTCCACCCGGCTTGGTGTAGTCTGAAATTTCTTGGCAATGGTAGGATACAAAATTTTGGTTATGGAATGAAGCATCTCCGCATCACTGACCGAAATCATAATGGCTTCTCTTAAATACTGATACCCTTTTATATGGGCCGGTACGCCTATTTCATGAATAATTTCCGTTACATCTTTCTCTAAATCATGTTCTTTGGATAGATCCGCAGTATCCTGGTAAGTCTTAACCGTCGCCTGGCTTTTTTTGCCGCCGGGTACGGTAATCATAATCTGGAATTCTTTCTCTTCATGAAGTAAATCTGACAACATTTTAAACATCTTGTCATTATCTTGTGTAGTCATTACATTAAGCTGTTCCATGATTTCCTCCATCGTTTCTTTTTTTTCGGGGTGATTCTGATTATATAAGACAAACTTCCTTTCTTTCAACTGATTTCAACCGCATTTACATCCAGAATTCGACAGGCGGGTAACATAAAAAAAGAAACCTTGAAGCAAAGTTTCTTTTTTCGTCCCGTCATTTTTTTATCCGACATATTTTTTATCTTTTTTTAGCGAAAAATTATCCTATATCCGTTTTAATAAAAGCACGGATTTCTGCCAATCGGTCAAAAGCATGTTTTTTCCCCATGCGATATGCTTCTTCCAGCTTTTCGGGATCATTTTCCGTACGTCCCACATCCAAGCCCGCATCCGGGCAGAACAATAACACCTCTCCGGCATCTCTCAAGCGGTATACCTCATCCAAAGACTCATTATAATTTAAATGTCTGTTTTTCATTGCCTGAATCATATTTGGATATTTATGTAAGACTATTCTCATAAGCCACATTAGTTTATTCTTTGACTTGCGATATCCTTCCGGCCTTGTCAGAATAACAATATTTTTTTCAAAACCTTTTTCACGTATCCAACGGATAGGAATAGAATCAGCAATACCTCCATCCAGATAGGCACCTCCATCGATTTCTACTACTTTGGATACCAAGGGCATGGAAGCTGACGCGCGAAACCATTCCAATTCCTTATCATCTCCCGTATAACATCGTTTATACATCGCTTTTCCCGTATTTACATCCGTACAGGTTGCATAAAACTCAACCGGATTATCATAAAAAGTCTGATAATCAAAAGGATCCAATTCCTTGGGAAGCTGATGATAACAGAAATCTTTATCAAAAATATCTCCTGTTTTAAAGAAAGATTTCATACTTCCGTATCGGGGATCTTTACAGTATTTCTTGTTGTATCGTATTGCCCTGCCAATCTGTTTGGACTTATAATTACATCCAAATACCGTTCCTGCAGATACCCCTACAATTCCATCTATATTAATTTCATTTTCCATCATTACATCGAGAATGCCGGCCGTATACATTCCACGCATACCGCCACCTTCCAGCACCATACCGATTTTCATCTTTTCACTCCGTCGTCAGTTTTTTATCCTACAGATTAAACACCAAAATCCATTGTATTATATATTAAAACCTTTTTTTAAACTAAATATAAACTTCATCCATTGAATTTTAAATTTTGTACTATGCATCTTATAAAACGATAGTTTAACTATTTCTGTCAGAATCTTTGAAGTCTTCTTGAAACTTTAATATAAAAAGAGGTATTATAATTTTGTTATTTTAACGGTAAAGAATGGAGTTTTTATGAAAAAATACGCAAAATATGCAAAAAAATACTGGTATAATTTCCTGCTCGGTCCGCTTTTTATGGTGCTGGAAGCCTGCGGCGAATTTATACTTCCCTACATTAACGCCAATCTGATTAATATCGGTGCCGCCAACCAGGATATGGACTATATCATCCTTCAGGGTATATATATGATCCTGATTGCAGTTGCCATGTTAATTACCGGTGTACTTGGCGCAAACTTTTCCGTGCGCGCTTCCACCAGACTGGCAGCAGGCATCCGCAAAGAGGTTTTCCAAAAAATACAGACCTTTTCTTTTTCGGATATTGATGATTTTACCACCGGCTCTTTGATTACACGAATCACCAATGATATTACCCAGATTCAGAACTTTGCACAGACCATGTTACGCGGTATGTTCCGAAGTCCCGTCATGCTAATCGGAGCTCTGATTATGTCTTTTATCATGAATCCTTCCCTTGCCTGGGCAATTCTGATTATTGTCCCTATTCTTGCCATAGCCATTGCCCTGATTATCAAAACCGCATCTCCCCGCTACACGAAGATGCAACAGGCAATCGACAATCTGAATAATGATATCGGCGAAACCATTACAAATATTAAAGTTATCAAATCTTTTGTCCGTGAAGAATATGAAATCAAAAAATTTGGCAAAGTAAACGATGATCTGGTGAGTAAAAGTACTTCAGCCTTAAAAGTAATGCTTATGATGCAACCTGTATCTGCCCTTGCTGTGAATATTACCACTCTTGCAGTGGTTTGGATTTCCGGACGACAAATTATGGTGGGCGATATGGAGTTGGGAACCCTGACCGCTTTTATTACCTATTTATCACAAATTC
Organism: uncultured Lachnospiraceae bacterium; assembly: GCA_964651555.1. GTDB lineage: Bacteria > Bacillota > Clostridia > Lachnospirales > Lachnospiraceae > UBA3766. The sequence goes on from CAZYVY010000015.1 coordinate 16,788, forward strand.
TTACTGCCCTTACCTTCCTTGCTAACATCGTGTTACAGGGTACCCGCGCTGCGGCTTCAGACAAACGCGTGGCTGAGGTGTTAAACACTAAGGTAGAATTAACCGATGAAACTGCCCATTATGCCACCAAAAAAGTTGAAGACGGTGAAATTGAATTCAGGAACGTTTCTTTTAAATATTTTAAAAGTAATACCGATTATGTCTTATCCGATATTAACTTAAAAATCAATGCCGGAGAACTGATTGGTATTGTTGGTTCCACCGGTAGCGGTAAAAGCACCTTGGTTTCTTTGATTCCACGACTTTATGATGCCGATGAAGGCGAGGTTTTGGTTGACGGCATCAATGTAAAAGAGTTATCTTTTATCAATCTTCGCGACAGCATTGCCATGGTATTGCAAAAAAATACGCTTTTTGCCGGAAGTATTGCAGAGAATTTACGTTGGGGGAATGAAGAAGCCGGCGATGAAGAAATAAAACATGCCGCAAGGGTAGCCCGGGCAGACTCCTTTATCACCGGATTTCCGGATGGATATGATACCGAATTAGGTCAGGGCGGCGTCAACTTATCCGGCGGTCAAAAGCAGAGACTTTGTATTGCCCGTGCCCTGTTAAAAAATCCCCGCATCATTATTTTAGATGACTCCACTTCTGCCGTGGATAATGCAACAGATGCTTCCATCCGTAAGGCATTCCGCGAAGAACTTCCCGGTGTTACCAAACTGATTATTGCCCAGCGCATCTCATCCATCATGGATGCGGACCGTATTATGGTTTTGGATGAAGGTAAACTGGTAGGTTTTGATACCCATGAAGTTTTAATGAAAACTTGCAGGGAATATCAGGAAATCTATTATTCACAGAAAGATAAGGAGGATTAAGGCATGGATACAACAAAACAACAACGTCTTTCCGCCAAATACGGCACCTCCGAAAAGAAAGAATCCGTTTCTTCCATGGCTACCATGAGCGTCATGGGTAAGCGCGGCAATATGGGAGCCACCGGAAAACCAAAAGATATGTGGAAAACCATCAAAAGATTGCTCTCCTATTTATCCAAGGAGCGCGCTCTGTTGATAACCGCAATTATCTGCTCTGTCATTTTTACCATTGCAAACTTAGTTGCTTCTTACATTTTAAGACCGATTATGAATAAATTCATTTACTATGATGCCGCTAACACGGACATCGCGGAACGTTTGCAGGGCCTTGGTTTGGGATTGGCTGTCATGGCAGTTATCTATGCCGTTGCAGTTTTCAGCCAGTATGCACAGCAACGCATTATGCTTACGGTTTCCCAGAATTCCTTAAAACACATGCGAAGCGATTTGTATCACAAATTGCAAACCCTGCCCATGCGTTATTTCGATACTCACGCCACCGGCGATATTATGAGCCGTTTTACCAATGATGCGGATGCCATCGGTGAAATGTTGAATACTACCTTAATCCAAATTATTTCCGGTGTCATCACCATTGTGGGAACCATTATACTGATGCTGTATACTAACCCGCTTTTAGGTGCTATTACGATTGTAATGACACCATTATTAACGCTGGCAAGCAAACTGATTATCAAGTACGGACAGAATGCTTATGTACAGCAGCAGAAAAGTCTTGGCATGCTGAATGCTTTTTCGGAAGAAACCATTTCCGGTCAGAAGGTTGTAAAAGTATTTAATCATGAAAAAACAGCAAACGAAGAATTTGAATATTTAAATAATCAATTGTGTGAGGCCCAGATTAATGCCCAGTTTACCGCAGGTATTATGGGACCGGTTACTCATCAGCTTTGCAATATCTCCTATGCAATCACAGCTTGTATCGGCGGACTTTTAGTTATTTTTAAAGGCTTTGACATCGGCGGTTTGACGATTTCGTTAAATTACACCCGCTCTTTTAACAGACCCATTAATGAAATCTCCATGCAGATGAATACAGTTTTCTCTGCCCTTGCCGGTGCGGAACGTATCTTCGAAATACTGGATGAAAAACCGGAAACACCGGATGCAGACACCGTAACCCCTGATAGTATCAAAGGACATATCAAACTGAATAACGTAAGCTTCGGTTATATTCCGGAGGTTACGGTTTTACATGATATTACCCTGTATGCAAAGCCCGGGCAAAAAATCGCCTTTGTAGGCTCCACCGGTGCCGGCAAAACCACCGTTACCAACCTGCTTTCACGTTTTTATGATAATCTGACCGGCGAGATTACCATCGATGACATTCCGATTGACAAACTGGAGCGTTCCTACCTACGTCAAAATATTGCAATGGTTTTGCAGGATACTCACCTTTTTACCGGAACGGTACGTGAAAACATACGTTACGGAAGGCTTGATGCTACGGATGAAGAAGTCATTCAGGCAGCTAAAATTGCTTCCGCACATTCTTTTATCATGCATCTTCCGCAAGGCTATGATACCGTATTAGAATGTGATGGTGCCAACCTCTCACAAGGTCAGCGACAGTTATTAAACATTGCCCGTGCTGCCATCAGCAAAGCACCTATTTTGGTATTGGATGAAGCAACCAGCTCCGTGGATACCAGAACCGAAAAGCATATCGAGGAAGGTATGGATGCCATTATGAAAAACCGTACCACCTTTGTGATTGCCCATAGGCTGTCTACGGTACGAAAGGCAAATGCGATTATGGTACTGGAAAAAGGTCGAATTGTGGAACGCGGAACCCACGAAGAACTGCTTGACGCAAACGGCAGATATGCAGATTTGTATCACGAAATTGCAGAATTGGATTAATAAATACAATGAATCCCCGTTACCAACAATTAATTTGGTGACGGGGACTTTTTCATACTTTTATTATTATATTGCTTAGTTATTCGCTAACTCTTCTCTTTTTTACAATCATTTCTGTAACATCTGTTAACACCAAATCACCCTTTTGATTCTTCACATAAAAGGTAATTTCCACGATACCATTCTTCTCGTTACGCTCCGTAAGTGCAGTAACAACTACTTCCGCCGACAGCTCATCCCCTGCAAAAACAGGTTTAAACCACTCAATCTTAGTAGACTTTCCCGCCAGAAGTTCTTCACCGGCCAAATCAATCTGTAAATAATTTGCCCAAACTGACATAAAGGACATCACGCCGGGAGCAATAATCTGTCCGAAATGAGTGTTTTTGGCGTATTCCTCATCGGTATGCAACGGCACATTATCATATCGTTTCGCGAATGCAATCATCTCTTCTTTATCAATAACAACAGGGGCAATTTGAATTGTTTCGTTTAAGGTAAAATCGTCAAAATACATTTTTATTACATCCTTTCCAATAAATTAGATTATACATACTTTTTACTACTTTGCAAAGGATTCATTTACCATTCCAAAAGTTTCTTACCATATTTTACAACTTGTATTCTCCTGAAAATACCCTTACCATTGGTTTGTAACAATTTTGTAATATTTGTTGCAAATTTTACCAAATGAAAGGAGATACTGATGAAAAAAGTAGCTTTATTAACAACAACTGCATTGACAGTATTACTGGTAGGAGGTCAGGCAATTACAACCCATGCTGCTACTCCCGGGGTACAGGCATATAATTTGGGTTCCGGAAAGATTTACACCTATCAGTCAGGTTGCAATTCCCAAACCCTTACAAATATCCTTCAAAATTGCCTGCCTGGTATTACACTTCCAAACTGTAACAATTCACAGGATTGTAATACACCAAACTGTAATATTCCGAATTGTGACCAGTCAGACTGCAATACGCCGGACATCAATTGGCCCGGAATCAATATCCCGGGTACCGACAATCCCGGAAACAACGGTTCAGATAACAATGACACAAACGAACACGCCTTCATTCAGCAGGTTGTTAACCTCGTAAACGAAGAACGTGCCAAAGAAGGTCTTGCTCCCTTAACTATCGACACTAAGGTACAGGCAGCAGCCATGGTTCGTGCAGAGGAATGCGAAGTTCGTTTCTCTCACACCCGTCCGGACGGCAGCAACTTTGCCTCTGCATTAAAAGAACAGAATGTTTCTTACCGCAGCGCCGGTGAAAACATTGCTTACGGTCAACAAACTCCCGAAGCGGTTATGAACGCATGGATGAACAGTTCAGGACACCGTGCCAACATTATGAATCCATACTTCACTACCATCGGCGTAGGCTACTATGAAAATACAAACGGAACCGACTACTGGTGCCAGTTATTTACAAGATAATCGGTTAATACTGAAATTAGATTATCTTCTTACACTTTATACTTCATTTTCGAGGTATAAAGTGCATACATATTTTGAAATTTATAAAAGAGTGTGCACCCTTTTTAAGATACACACTCTAACCTTACATAAATAATATATTAATAATTCCCCCGGTGTTTTTTATCTACACATTAAGTCAGCATACACACCATTATGTACTCTTCTTCATTTTCATCGATAATCTCAAATCCAACCTTCAAGTACATTCTCAATGCATAATTTTCTTTCTGTACTGCCAAAGAAGTCTTCTGATAACCTACTTCTTTCAAGTGGGATAACATTCGTTCCATTAACGCAGTGCCCATACCGAAACCACGATACTCAGGATAAAACGAAATTGCAAATTCCGGTGTCACATCATCAATACAACCGTATCCTTTGATATTGCGCACCCAGACCGCGCCAACAACCTTACCGTCGCTTTCTGCCACAAAACAATAATCATCCTTCCTCTGACCGAATTCTTCAATATAAACCTGAAGCTCCGGCTTATAAATAATATCTCGCGGCACAACGATACTCTCATCTTTCTTAAAAATCGCCTCATACAGAAAATCTTCCAAAAGGTGATATTCACAGGGTAACATTTCTCTTATTTTATAATTCATTTTTAACCTCCGATTTATTATTTTATTTCATCGGATTCATTCCACACATAAGGGCACCTCCATATAAAATTTTATAGCTAATTCCGGCAGTTCTAATCACTGCTTGGAATATAACTGTTATATATCTCTACATGATCATAAATACAACGCCAACTACTGGTCGAGCCGGCAGTTACACAAATATATGGCGTTCCATCCTCATATTCTTCATAACTTACCGCGCAGTTTCCCGATTCTACCACATATCCGGTCTTGCCGCCCAGCACTACGCCACCGGTATCTTTGTCTTCTATTCTTCGTAAAAACCAGTTGGAAATCTCAATCCCTTCAGGATGCTGCGTTGTAGGCGTAGTCGTATAGGTATGTGCTGACAAAACTTCTCTGCATAACTCATTTTCCATAGCGGCTTTCATAATGACTGCCATATCATAAATAGTACAATAATGGTTTTCATCATATAACCCTACACAGTTCGTAAAATGTGCACTGTCCGACAATCCCAGCTCTTCTAACTTCGCATTCATCATATCTACAAATGCTTCATGTGAGCCTGCTACATAAGTTGCAAGTCCCACTGCCGCATCACCACCGGATGGAAGGATTGTCCCATAAAATAAATCTCTTACCGTTACAACTTCGCCATCCAAGAAACCTACGTAACTGCAATCATTCACATATGCGTAATCTGTAATCTCCAGTGTCATCGTAAAGGTATCATCCAGATTTTCTTCTTCAATCGCTTCAGCAGCCACTAAAACAGTCAGTACTTTTGTCATGGATGCCGGAGAAATCCTATCATATGCACCTTTTACAGCAATAATAGTGTCTGCATTTACATCCACTAAGATGGCATGGGAACTCGTGACTTCTTCACTGTAAATATTCACCGTATTCGGAGTTGATTCAAATTTATACAGTTGTATTGCTTCCTGTTCTGTAATTCCTGCTTCGTTTACTTTGTCTGAACTCTGCTCCGTCGTCGGTTCACCCAAATAAGGGTCTGCCACAACTTCACCGGAGTCTGACACAATCTCATCTTCTTTTATACTTGTTTCTTCCGAATTCTCAGTATATGCAGTTTCTTTTTTTCCTGCAACACTCACGACAACTGCAATAACAATAAAAATCACAGCAACTCCTGAAAGCATCACTATAAAACGTTTTCTTCGCTTTTCTTGCTGTCTTTTTTGCATCCTGCGCAGTCTTCGGCGTTCCATATCTTCATAGAATTCTCTGTCGCTCTCCGCATTCTCTATCTTATCAAAATTTGGTTCCATATTGGTCTCCGGGTATTTATTTCTTTCGGTTTATATTTCGTAAAATATCAATCAAAAAATTCAGACTTTTTACTTATTCATTATATCTTTTCCCGGAAATAAAACAATATCTGTAAGACATTTTATTTATAATAGTTATACCCAGACCTCATTTATCCATTTTAAAAGTTCCTCGGCAAGCTGAGCTCTCTCCACGGCGCATTGCTTTTTATTCTGCCGCTCTGTTTTAAAAGCAAGACGATAAATCCGGTTAATCTCTGTCATCATGGCATGACTCATGGTAGGATATGCAACATGCTTAAAAGGATACTTAAATCCCTTCGCCTGCAAACGTTTCTCCATATACATGCCACTTTCGTATGAAGGCCATACCGTATCATTCAATGCGGATAAAAGCAATACCGGTCCGTTAATCTTTTCAATCGGAATAATATGCTCCTCTTTTACGGTCTTTTCACGGTTAATGGTGATTAAATGCATCTCCTTTTCTTTTAAAAGGATTTTAGGTACATTGAATTTTCTTGCATTATAGGGAGCATAAGGAATTTCTTTACCATGATAACTCCAGCAGGAAGTGCCGGAAGGCATTTTCGCTTTCCCTTTTACCAAAAGACCTTCACTGACAAAATGCGAAGGCACTCTGGCAATAACGCAGGACAAGGCCGGAAACATAGATGCTGAAAGCAAGGCAATTTCACTACCCTTTGAAGTACCGTCAATGCCGATTTGCTGATATCCTAATTTCTGTAACCAATGAATAGCCGCTTCAATATACTCAATGGGCACGCGATCCAAATCTTTCTGTGTTTCCTTCGTTTTAAAAAGTGCAACTGCCAAAGCCGAAATGCCATTCCGTTCATAAAATTCGGCACACTGTTTTGTCATCTTCATGCCTCCATTGGAACCGGAAATCACAATGACTACCTTATCTTTTTTCTTATTTGCCTCAAAATAAATTCCTTCAAAGCCTTCTTTTGCTACGGTTGTATGTATCATGCTTTTATCTCCTTTATGTTATGTAAACTCTTTTTCCACTTTCGATTTATATCAATTACTGATTTTTTTGCCATTACATCTCATCCATGGATACATCAAAGGCTTGAAAAAGCGCAAGTATATCCTTTTTACTTTCCTCTGACATCTTCTGTACTACAGCATTCACTCTCTCATTCATTTTTTCGTGCACCTTACGATGTCCTTCCAATACATTCCGGCCTTTTTCAGTAAGCGAAATGAAAACTTCATTGCTGCGTTCCTTCGAGGCCGTCTTTACAATCAAATCCTTCTGTAAAAGCTTCGCTGTTGTCTGTGAAACCGCGCCTTTGGTAATGCCCATACACTCAGCAAGCTTTGTGGTTGTAATACTCTCATGTGTCCCAATTACTTCAATCATGTGCACTTCCGAAGCATATAATAAGTCATTGGTTCCATATTGCTTTGGATTCTTGGTCTTTTGATTATATTTATTGATTAACCGGTAACACAACTCCATAAGATTTAAGTCTGACATAATATGCTCCTTTTATTGTTTAGCTACTAAACATATATTAGCACAGGCTAACCAAACATACAAGAACAAAATATATTTTTTCTCATATCATAAAATAAAGAATTAAAAAAGAATCTTAGAACGATTTTTTACTACTGGAAAACCGTCCAAAAATTCTTACGAATCGAGACCTTATGCGTGAAATTCCTTATGACCGAAACGCCGCTGTTGCTTATGCCCGCAGATGGGCAATGGGACGGAATCCGGCTTATTACGACTTTGAAGAAATCGGTGGTGATTGCACCAGCTTTGCTTCCCAAAGCATTTATGCCGGTGCGCGTGTTATGAATTATACTCCTACTTTTGGCTGGTACTATCGCTCCTCCTATGACCGCAGTCCTTCTTGGAGCGGTGTGAATTACCTATATAACTTCCTAATCAATAATCGTTCCGTAGGCCCTTTTGCCCACGAAGTATCCGCCCGTGAAGCAATGCCGGGAGATATTGTGCAACTGGGCACTGCAGACGGACACTTTTATCATTCCCCCGTCATTACCGCAATCACGCCCGAAATTCTGGTTGCTGCCCATACCTTTGATGCTTTGGATAGACCCTTGTCAACTTATGTGTATGACCGCGCTCGGTTTCTGCATATTGACGGGGTAAGGACATGGTAGGTTTTAATTTCTGCCGAATACTCTTCGATATCCTAAAGTGAATATTCCGGCAATCAATAAGACATTAGCACATATAACAATCATACATTCCGTACTTACTTCAAAGTCATTTAAGAAGGATTATTTTTTTACTCTTTATCTCTGCTCCAAAAATCCCCTCACATCTTTACACCACACTGTCGGTTCGAAAATTGCACACTCCAGATGTGCTTTTCCTCTATGACAGATAACTACCGCCTCCGGGTAGGCTTTCTTTAGCAACTTCGCAGACTTCTTCGAATACATTTCATTCATTTTGGTTCCGTGGAGATACAGAATTCTACTGTCGTTTTTGATAATGGTATACAAAGCACTTGTACTTGCCGCATGCACCATATTGCGGAGTGATTCATCGCTCATATTGTCAGCAAGTTTTAAGTAACTTTCAAGATACTTCTTCGGCAGAAAGTTCTTTTCAAAGTTCTGTAGCGTCTTTGCATCTCTTTCCTTTGACTTATGTATAATATCAAGATAATTCTTTGTCATAAAAGTATCCATCATCTTAGGATACGGCACCAGCGGTGCACCATCCATAATCAAATTACTTATCTTTAACCGCTGATTTTTCCAAACCACATGCGCAACCGCTCCACCCATAGAAAAACCGCATAAAACTTCCAATTGCTTTATGCCTTTTCGAAAGAAAAACGCCTCAATTTCCTTCGCTTCGGCTTCCAACGACACAAATGCCGTAGGCTTATCTTGTGTATGTCCATCCAATTCCACGGCATAAACGTGGTAATCAACCCGAAAATATTCTATTTGCTCCATCATACTGTCCCAGGGCTGAATCACACCATGGATGAAAACCATAATCGGGTTATTTTTATCTCCAAATTCATAAAAATTCATCTGTTGCTCCTTAATTCTGCAGTTCTCATTCAACTGCATATCGAATTACTCTTTCTTCTTATGCCACTTATTTTTCAAACTCATAAATACGATACAATGACTTCGAGAACTTACCCGCAAATAATCTTTTAAAAATAAACTTTTCCATACCTTTTAATTCATTGATCTTCTCTTCCGGCGTCATATTATGCTCTTTAATAAATTTAAAAGACGATAACTTATCACTCATTTTGCGAACATTCTCCGATAATTTAGTGGGTTCATCCAAACCGTAAACCAAAGTCACACCCACATCATTGATTGGATTTTTATGTTTGGTTGCCTTAGCAGCCTTGGTAGTATAACAGTCCATCAGGATATGAATACTTATAAAATGCCTGCTCAAGTCCCCCACTAATTTCTCCAGTTCTTCCGGTTTTAAATACATGCTGATGCCTTCCAGCACCACAATTGCATGTGTTCCGGATATATCAGATAAATACGTGGTATTTCTGGCATCGGTGGCAATCATATGATAGGTATCCGTTTCTTCATAATATTTCTTACGTTCGTTTATCACATCTTCAAAATCGATGTCGTACCATTGTTGTATGCTATCTAAACTATCCTTTTCTTGCAACTCAGACTCATTGGATACGTTAAAATTGCCCACTCTATGAATTCTGCTGTCCATCCCACAACCGATGTGAAGAATCACCGCTTCCGGATATTTTCGCATCATTGCACGAAGCCACTCATCAAACACCCAGGCACGCATGCCCATATAATATGCAAGCCATTTTGATTGAGATTTACCATTCAACGGAAAACTCTCCTGCGCCCAGATATGCTCTGCGGTCGGATCTTTTAGAATAATGTTCTTTTTGCTGACCTTTGCTTTGCCATACAAGGGAATATATAAGGTTTTGTTTACGCCGTCCATAGTTACCTCGAATATATTACTTTATTCTTTGTTACAAAATATAACTTTTTGATTACGTAATTCACTATACTACTTAAAACAATGATAATATTCCCGCTAAAACTGCTGCTATAAGCGGATAGCCAACCACAGTCCCCACCCATTTTCCTATCCATGTTTTCTTGGGGATATAAGGCATCAAATCTTCCGTACCGGGAATCAACCAAGCCTTGGTTTTACCTACCCAAAACCAATCAATAAACAGACGGTCAAACAAGCCCTCAATCATTAAAATAATGGTAATCTGTACAAATATATCAACAAATCCTCTTGCACCATTGATAAAATAAACCATCGCCGGAACAATGAGCAAAATCGGAACAAACAAAGCGATACCGGCCAATGCGTAATCTTTTTTAATCTTTGCCTTGGTTGTAAGCCCAAGTTCCACAACTCTTTCCTGTACTTCCGGTTCATAAAAGTATACACATCCTACCGGACCGTTTGCGATACCTACAACGCAAATCATCAACAAAATAAAGCACATCACCAAACCTTCTAATAAAATTAACATGTTTTACCTCCTTTGTAATATAAAAAGACCCACGACCGGCTTCTACCGGTCATGAGTCTCACCATTTCATGCATTACCGGGTGCATTATACGCACCGTATTGACGATAATTACAATACATTTGCTAATTCCTTCGCAAAATATATCGATTACTCCCTCTTGACTTATTTTGATTGTAAGTAGATTTTTATCATTTGTCAATAAGGAAATTGATATTTTAATAGCACACTTTATTTTTTTCTGAATATACTATCATCTGAATTTCATTACTGTTCCAATGTACACCATTAAATTTACCAAATGCCGCCTTTAAATCCATATCACGCGCTTTCATAATCTGCTCAATCTCCTTGATATGATACAGGCGTATCGGATCTCCACTTTCAAATAGCGGCTCTGTCAGAATATCTCCATATGCATAATCTTTTTGACCATACAACATGATTTTACTATCCTTGTCCCATTCAAACTTAGACAAAGTAAGTCCACTCTCCCCTGCGTCCCACAAATCACACGGAAAATGTACATCCGCATAATCGGCACTCATAATATCCATAATATGTTTTCCGCCCGGACGCAAAGCTTTAGCAATAACATCAAATATCTTCAAATTCTCCTCTTCATTCTCCAGATATCCGATTGCACCATCCGCCATATTCAGAACCACATCGAATTCTTCCTTAAAACTCACCTCTCTTATATCCATATGGATAAATTCCACCGGAAGTTTTTCAATCTCCGCCTGCTTTGTGGCATCTTCCACATACTCTTTTGTAATATCAACTCCAACAACCGAAAAACCTCTTTTTGCAAATTCCAAGCTATGCCTGCCAAATCCACAAGCCAAATCCAGAATTCGTTCTTCTCCGGTCAATCCCAATATTGTTATCAAAAAATCAACCTGTTCTTTGGTTTCCTCCGTCCAAGATTGTTTTTTAATATCTAATGTCCATCCTTCTTTATACCAAGTCTCTTTCTTTCGTTTCATTCCGTTCTCCTTTTTTATTCATTCCATATCAATGAATTTACTTTCGGCCGATAAATTAATTTTAACATTACATTATAAAATTACTAGACTTGTATTTTGAATTATGTTATAGTCTTGTATTAAGTGTGGACATTTTTTTGTATTCCACGAACTACCCATAGAATTTTGCTATATAAGAATTTCCTATAAAAAGAATAAGAAACTCATGACCGACATTCATCAGCCATGAGTTTTATTTTTTATATAATTGCTAAATTGTGTTATGACAAACAACCGACCACACTAAAACAACTCCGCCTGACTTACAGTCTTAATGCCTGCACCTGCTAAAGCTGCCGCTGCCATCTGATTGTCATCCACACGGAAAATCATATACGCGCCATGCTTTTCAGAAAGAGATGCATAAGTATATTCCACAATAACATTAGACTCTGAAAGCACTTCAAGAATAGCTGCCAGACTTCCGGGTTCGTCAGAAATCGGTGCTGCAAGTACCTTAGTCATTGTAGTAAGGAATCCACCTTCTCTTAATGCTTCATTTGCCTTCTCGGGATCTTCACAAATAATACGAAGGATACCAAAGTCCTGTGTATCTGCAATGGACAATGCTCTTAAATTAATATCATGGCTTGCAATAAACCTGGTTGCCTCTGCAAGCTTACCTTTTTTATTCTCAATAAAAACTGAAATCTGTTTTACGCTCATAATCAAACCCCCTTTTATTTAGTCATGAAGCTTTCTTCTATCAATTACTCTGACAGCCTTACCCTCACTTCTGGTGATGGTCTTAGGTGCAACAAGGTGAACCTTAGGATTGATGCCCAACATAGTCTTGATTGCATTTGCAAGAGCCTTTTCTTTTGCAGTCAAGTCCTTCATGGTATCAGTGAATTGATCCGGTGTAAGCTCTACAGAAACATCAAGTGTATCGGTATTGTTTACACGGTCTACTTCAATTAAGTAGTTCTCTGAGTAACCTTCCTTAAGAAGAACTGTTTCAATCTGTGAAGGGAATACGTTAACGCCACGGATAATCATCATGTCATCACTTCTACCCATAGGCTTGCTCATCTTAATTAAGGTACGACCACATGAACATTTCTTTCTGGAAAGAACGCAAATGTCTCTTGTACGGTATCTAAGAAGAGGGAAACCTTCCTTATCAAGGCTGGTAAATACTAATTCACCCTTGGTTCCTTCCGGAAGTACTTCCCCTGTTTCGGGATCGATGATTTCTGCAAGGAAGTGGTCTTCGTTAATATGCATACCGGTCTGTTCTTCACATTCAAATGATACGCCCGGACCGCTGGTTTCTGTAAGACCATAAATATCATATGCCTTAATACCGAGAGACTTTTCAATGTTGCGACGCATTTCTTCTGTCCAAGGCTCTGCACCGAAGATACCAGCCTTTAAGTCGATATCATCAGGTGTAAGACCCATTTCTTTTAAAGTTTCACCAATGTATGCTGCATAAGAAGGTGTACAGCAGATAATGGTAGAATGTAAATCCTGCATAAACTGAATCTGACGCTCTGTATTACCGGAAGACATAGGAAGTGTCAAACATCCAACCTTATGAGAACCGCCGTTTAATCCGGGACCTCCTGTGAAAAGTCCGTAACCGTAAGCGACCTGACAAACGTCTTCGTTTGTACCGCCTGCTGCAACGATTGCACGCGCACAGCACTCTTCCCACATTTCGATATCATCCTGAGTATAAAAAGCAACCACACGACGTCCTGTAGTACCGCTGGTAGACTGAATACGAACACAATTCTTTAAATCTGTACCAAGAAGTCCGTAAGGATAAGCATCTCTTAAGTCTGCCTTGGTTAAGAAAGGTAACTTATGTAAGTCTTCAATCGACTGGATATCTTCCGGCTTTACACCTTTTTCATCCATTAAGTTGCGGTAATATTCTACGTTCTCATAAACGCGTTTTACCTGTTTTACAAGTTTTTCATTCTGGATTGCACGCATCTCTTCCAAAGAGGCACATTCAACCTCAGGCTGGTAATAATTTGCCATGTTTTCTCTCCCTTCAATACCATCTTGCGTAACTATGTTTTTTGCTAAAAATGATGGTCAATTTCAATAATAAAAGTATAATTTCATCATACTTTTTTGTCAATATTTTCTACAATCTTAAACAAACTTTTACCATATCTTTATGTTAAAATATGTTATAATGTTTGCGAAGAGAAAAACAAGCGACGCTTAATGCGGCGTAATAATAAAAGAAAGGTGGGAATTCCATTGCAGTTTATGCGTTCCAAATTCAAAGAAAAAATGACGGAAACCTTAAAAGCTGTCTTTCCGATTTTGATTATCGTTTTGCTTTTATGTTTTTCGATCGCCCCTATTCCACCAGGAATACTAATGACCTTTTTGGTAGGTGCTGTGATGCTTACCATCGGAATGCTGTTTTTTAACGTTGGTGTGGAACTCTCCATGACTCCCATTGGCGAGCGTGTGGGTACCATTATGACCAAGTCAAAAAATTTGTTCCTCATTATCTTTATTACATTTATCATGGGCTTCTTTATTACCATATCAGAACCTGACTTACAGGTGCTTGCACAGCAGGTTCCTTCTATTCCGAATCTTGTACTGATACTGGCTGTAGCCCTTGGTGTTGCAATATTTCTGGTGTTGGCGGTTTTACGTATGCTTTTAGGAATACCTTTGTCTTATCTTCTGGTATTCTTTTACATTATCGTATTTGTATTGGCAATGTTCGTTCCGTCAGATTTCCTTGCCATTGCCTTTGATTCAGGCGGTGTAACCACCGGACCTATGACTGTACCTTTTATTATGGCATTTGGTGTGGGTGTATCTGCCATCCGTAGTGATAAGCATGCCGCGGACGATAGTTTTGGTTTGGTATCCATGTCCTCCATCGGACCTATCCTTGCCGTATTGATTTTGAGTTTAATTTTTAAACCGGAACAAGCTGAGCAGGTATCGGAGGCCATTCCTACCATTACGGATACTGTGGTTTTATGGAAATTATTTGTAACCGAAATCCCTACATACATGACGGAAATCGCACTTTCCCTGTTACCGATTATCATTTTCTTTGGAATCTTCCAGTTGATTTCCAGAGATATTAATAAACGTACCATCATTAAAATTTGTGTCGGCTTGGCTTATACCTATATCGGTTTAGTACTGTTTTTAACCGGTGTAAATGTTGGTTTTATGCCCGCAGGTAATTATCTCGGTCAAACCATAGCATCGCTTCCCTATGCATGGATTATTATACCGATTGGTATGATTATCGGTTACTTCATCGTCTTGGCAGAACCGGCTGTATTTGTCCTGACCAAACAAGTAGAAGAAATTACATCCGGAGCCATTTCCGCTAAGGCAATGGGAACCAGTTTATCCATTGGTGTGGCTGCTTCCGTAGGTCTTGCCATGATTCGTGTATTGACCGGAATCTCTATTTTATGGTTTTTGATTCCCGGATATGCAATTGCATTGATTTTAACCTTTTTTGTGCCGAAAATTTTTACCGCTATTGCATTTGACTCCGGTGGTGTTGCGTCCGGTCCTATGACTGCTACCTTCCTGCTTCCTTTCGCTATGGGAGCCTGCGAAGCTTTGGGCGGAAACATTATCACGGATGCCTTTGGTATCGTTGCCATGGTTGCCATGACGCCTTTAATTACTATTCAGATTATGGGACTTATCTTCAAGATAAAAGAAAGCAAGCTCCACAAGGAGGCCGTGTACCAAACCGGTCATACCCCACTGGATGCCTTCGGCGATATGGATATCATCGAATTGTAATGCAACCTTAAAACTTTTTTAGACTAAACAAAAAGGAGGCTGTCATGAGTAACATTTATATGATGACTACCATCGTAGACAGAAAAAATATAAATCAATATTTGGAATTATATCATAAAAACAACTTATATGTTATGTTTGTTTCTCTCGGCTACGGAACTGCAACAAACGAAATCCTTGATTATCTTGGTTTGGATACCAATGATAAAGCGGTTGCATTTTCCATCATAGAGGAACACACTTGGGTAACTGTTAAAAAACAACTGCAAAAAGAACTTCAAATAGATGCCCCCGGCGGCGGAATTGCTTTTACGGTTCCCTTAAGCAGTGTAGGCGGCAAAAAGACCTTACAGTACTTGATTGAAAGCCAGGATTATATCAAAGAGGAGGAATCAACCTTGCAGAACACAGATCACGAACTTATTATTGTTATTGCTGAACATGGATATACAGAATTAATTATGGACGCCGCAAGAGAAGCCGGCGCATATGGCGGAACTGTAATTCACGCCAAAGGTACCGGTATTGAAGCAGCCGATAAATTTATGGGTGTCACACTTGCTGCTGAAAAAGAAGTCATTTATATCGTAACACAGACTGCACAGAAGAACCCCATTATGAAAGCAATTATGGAAAAAGCAGGTTTGGAAAGCAAAGCCAAAGCCGTTGTATTCTCTCTGCCCGTTACGGATACTGCAGGTTTAAGACTTGTTGAGGACTAAAATCTGTGTTTTAAAACCAACATTTTACTTACTTTTATATATCAACTACTAAAAATGAAAGCTGTTATCATATGGGAGCATATCGGTAACAGCTTTTATAAAAGGACATAACTATATGGCAAAAATCATACATATTACAGATTTAAATGCACCGGAACTGGATATTTATGCAAGAATTTCGGAAGTACAGTTACTGCGACTCTACGAGCCCAAACCCGGACTTTTTATTGCAGAGAGTCCTAAGGTGATTGAACGTGCTTTAAATGCAGGCTGTGTACCGATATCCATTCTTGTGGAAACCAAACATATTGAAGGTGAGGCCGCACCCATACTTGCAAGATGTGGCGATATACCGGTATATACGGCTGAGTATGATGTTTTGGTAAACCTTACCGGCTATGCCCTAACCCGTGGTATGTTATGCGCTATGCAACGCCCTACGCTTCCTAGCGTGGAAGAAGTTTGTACCAATGCGCACCGTGTGGCTATTCTGGAAAATGTGGTAAACCCTACGAATGTAGGCGCCATCTTCCGTTCTGCCGCTGCACTTAATATGGATGCGGTGCTTTTAACGAAAGGATGCAGTGATCCCTTATATCGTCGCGCCCTTCGCGTCAGCATGGGTACTGTTTTCCAGATTCCTTGGACTTTTATTGAAGATAAAAACAGCGCATGGCCCCATGAAGGTATACGCCGCTTAAAAGAATTAGGGTATAAAACTGCCGCTATGGCTCTGGATGATAACTCTGTAAGCATTGATGATACTTCGCTTATGGCAGAGGACAAGCTGGCGATTATTCTGGGTACAGAAGGGGACGGTCTTGCTACCTCTACCATTGCAAACTGTGACTATACGGTTAAAATCCCTATGTCCCACGATGTGGACTCCTTAAATGTAGCTGCTGCAAGCGCTGTGGCATTTTGGCAATTAGGAAACTAAAATATGTTATATCAAAGATTTATCTTACTGATACAATAAACACCAAAACCGGGGCTGAAACTTCAACCCCGGTTATTTTTATTTTTAGATTAAATTACAAAAATATCTTAAACCTGAAAATCACTGTTTACTTTTCTTGTCTAATTTATTCCACAGCTTAAATGTCATCGGCCATACTCCGCCGGTCACTGCAGTTATCAGAAAATAACGGATTCCATCCGCCAGGAAATTGCCGTCTAACAAAGCATACAAAGGTTCTTTTAACCCAGACTTAATTGCAAGCAGGATTAAAAGTCCCGGCACTAATATGCATTCTTCACACCGCTTTCATCATTGTGCATATCGATATCCGCAGGCCCCATAAAACCTACAGAAAGAAGAAAAAATCCTTTCTTCTTATCAATACACCAAAAGAAAAGAAGCCCTACCAATATCCATTATTTAATCAAATTCCTTCCAACCGTATATTTATTGTGTAAGTTTTAATTCCTGAAGCTTCCAATGATTGCATAGCTGCATTTACTGTTTCTACATTATCACTGACTTTGCAACTTGTGAATCATACGAACTTTATCATTATAATTCAAGCATTATACATCACATTTTTCCTTACGTATCCTTCCTCAATATTCCCAAATACTCCTCATACGCAAACACTCTATTTCTCGCAGCATTGGTTGTCTCCT
>CAZYVY010000016.1:0-33708 GCA_964651555.1 uncultured Lachnospiraceae bacterium
GATTCTCATAACTTGATTTGCCATAAAAAAAGTCGCCTCCTTTTCGCACTTTATAAAATCTAAGTACGACAAGCGGTGACTGTACACTCTCCCGTGTGTGTCCTAAACGTTTACGCAACCCCAGAATTGCTTCCGAACCGTATCCGTTAAAACTTTCACGTCGTTTCTACCTGTTGTAGACATGTTGTTTTGTACAGTGACTTGTCGCCAGTATCTTGACTTGACATTCGCTCCATGTAAAAACCTATCCGTTTTGCGGGATAGCAACCTTACATTTCATCGCTATCATGCCACAGCAATGCCTAGTATACAACAAGATTCAGCAATGTGCAAGAGTTTTTTTAAAAAATTTTATTAAGTTTTTACAAAGACTTTTTGTTTTCTTATATATAGAAGAAACAGAATCAACATCCTGTGGTTCCCAAATTTTTTATCCACAAGAAAAGGCGGAATGCTTTCACATCCCGCCTTCTGTTTGCATTTCAAACAAATCTTATTAATAGTAATTTAATTCTGAAGCAACACCAACTGCTACAAGTACAGCATATCCAATTATACAAATTACTGTAAGTACAACACCAACGATACTAAGAATCAAACCTGTCTTAGCCATTCCAGCCTTAGGACATTTTGACTTGCCCATAGCACCGCAGATAATACCAGCGATACCAGCCAAAGGTCCAATACCCATACAACATACGATTGAAACAATACCGCAAATCAAAGAAACGATTGCAAGAGCATTGCTACCGCCTTCTGCAGGTGCTTCATATGTACCTTCTGCTGCATATGTGTATTCTGCTGTCTGGTTTTCCATGTTGTTCATGTTATTTCCGTCCATCTTCATTTTCCTCCTATTGATATACAAATTATAAACTACCAACTAATAGTAACATATCCAAACTAATTTGTAAATAAAATACTTTTATGTCGTTTTTTCTTTTCCATAAAAGTAATTGCAGTTCTTTCTGATTTATTATAATATGAAATGGAACTGTTTTGCTGTGACGCAAAATGTATACACCATTTATATAAGAAAGAACGGAGCATATTATGTGGATTGCAGATAACTGGAAAGACTATGAAGTACTTGCAACTTCAAACGGAGAAAAGTTAGAACGCTGGGGAAATTATATTCTGGTTCGTCCCGACCCTCAGGTTCTTTGGAACACTCCGCACTCCAACGCAGGCTGGAAGAAAAAGAACGGCCACTACCACCGCAGCAACAAAGGCGGAGGTGAATGGGAATTTTTTAACCTGCCAGACGAGTGGTCCATCGGTTATAAAGACTTAACATTTCATTTAAAACCTTTTAAGTTTAAACACACCGGACTTTTCCCCGAACAGGCCGTCAACTGGGATTGGTTTTCTTCTATTATAAAAGAATCTCACCGTCCTTTAAAAATATTAAATCCTGTTGCTTATACCGGCGGTGCAACCCTATCCGCAGCAAAAGCAGGAGCCAGTGTTACCCATGTTGATGCATCAAAGGGCATGGTACAGTGGGCAAAAGAAAATGCTGTTTCTTCCGGTCTGGGCGATGCCCCCATTCGTTGGTTGGTGGATGACTGCGTAAAATTTGTAGAACGCGAAATCCGCCGCGGCAATCACTATGACGGCATCATCATGGACCCTCCTTCCTACGGAAGAGGTCCCAAGGGTGAAATCTGGAAGATTGAAGAATCCATCTTCCCTTTCATTGAACTGGTTTCCGAACTGCTTCACGAAGATTCAAAATTTTTATTAATCAACTCTTATACAACGGGGCTTCAGCCTGCAGTACTTTCTTATATGATTAACACTGCCATCGTATCCAAATTCGGCGGCAGCGTAGAAGCAGACGAAATCGGTCTTCCCGTAAGCGAAGACGGACTTGTACTCCCTTGCGGAGCTTCCGGCAGATGGACAAACAATGGTTGATTCATATTTTATCTACGACAAAAACGAGGATTACATTATATCCCTTCAAACTTTTAAGGAATATAATGTAATCCTCGTTTTTTTATACCATAAATACAAATTATTAAATTAAGTTTCGCAAATCACAATATAGTCAGTCCATATCCAAAGTACAGGATATTACGCAGAATACACTGCCCTATCATAATACCGATTCCGATATATATCAGCCCTACAATAGGCATTTTTCGGAACCCCAGTTTCGCAGTATGCATATAAAGAAAAGTGTTCACCATGAAAACAAGATATACACCTACCATATAAAGCACAAACGGATTACACAAAAAACTTTTCCATAAGTTTCCGTGCGCCATGTAATAAAAAGCTCTGGTTCCGCCGCACCCGGGGCAATAAAACCCTACCAGTTCCCGATAGATACAACCGCCTTCCCGGCTGATTAATTCATCGCCTTTCCACCACATCAAAATGAACGCTGCCACAAATATTACCAACGCAATTTTACCTACCACGTACCACTCTTCAATTATCTGTTCCGGATATCGTTTTATTTTACCTGACATCATCCTTACTCACTTCTTAATAAGCTGCGTTTTGAAGTTCGTATAAAACATCCGAAAACAATTGTGAAGACACACTTGAAAACGCGCCAACACCCATACCGATTACTATACTTACAATGCTGATAATCAAACCGGCAATTGCCATTCCTCTCTTAGGGCACTTGTTAATGCCGATTGCGCCACAAATAACACCGGCGATTGCAATCGGTCCGCCGCCCCAGCAGCATACGATGGATACAATACCACAGATCAAAGAAACAATTGCCAATGTATTACTTCCGCCCTGCTCCGAAGGATATGATTCATACATTCCGCTTCCATCATACATACCGTCATTAGCGTAACTATAATTGTTGGCATTATTTGAATCATACGTATAATAACCATTCATATCGCCTGAATAATTATTATCTGTTCCATAATTGTTGTTCATTCCGTAGTTATCATTCATGCCATAATTATCGTTTGTTCCGTAATTGTTATTCATATTATTTCCGTCCATTTCTATTTCTTTTATGACAATTTAAAATTATCATATATCGCCGACAAATGCAAGTTGACGTAAAGCCAAATCCAATTTTATAAAATCACTTCCATTCCAATCTTCTGTGGCTTCAGTCCGCATTTTTCATAAAACCGCATTGCACTTTCATTGCAGGACCACACATTCAGCGTTACATTATAAAATTCTTCCTTACGTGCGAACTCCAATACATACTCGTAAAGCTCTTTCCCAATATGTTGCCCTCTTACTGTTTCATCCACACACAAATCATCAATATATAATGTTTTTACATCCGTAAGGATATTATTGTTGACATACTGCTGATATACGCAGAAAGCGTACCCTACAACCTCTCTGCCATCATTCCTTGCCACAAAAACAGGTTTTGTATCATCTTCTATAATTTGCGCAAGTTCCGTATCTGTATACTTCTTTACATTCGCTTTGAATAAATCAGGACGTCCCTCGTGATGCACCATAAGCACCTGTTTTAAAAGCCTGTTAATTCCTTCCATATCATTTAAGGTGGCACGTTCTATTCTCATCTTGCCTCACTCTCCATCCAGTTCTCGCAAAATTTCCGGAAAAGGTTCCAGACTTCTCCGCAAAATCCCATGCATATGTGCAATGGCAATACCATAATTAGTTACCGGCACGCCGGAATTTTTACACTGTTGCAAACGCCCCTGCACGGCTTTTTCTGTCAGGGTACAGCCACCGCAATGAATGACCAGTCGATATTCCGATAAATCTTCCGGGAATTCCCCGCCGGATGAAAATGCCGGTTCCACATCTTTCTGCGTATGCTTTTTAATCCACGCAGGAATTTTTACGGAACCGATATCACCGCACTGTCTGTGATGGGTACACCCTTCCGAAATCAATATTTTATCACCGTCATTTAACACATCCAACACCGCCGCTCCTTGTACGGCAAGTTTTAAATTGCCTTTATAACGTGCAAACAAAATAGAAAAAGAAGTCAGCATGATATCTTCCGGCACCACCTTGGATACCTTGCCAAATACCTGTGAATCCGTAATCACAAGCTTCGGTTTTTGGTTCATTTTAGAAAGTGCTTCTTCCAGTTCGGTATCCTTTACCACTACGCAAACCGCTCCTGCTTCCAACACATCACGGATGGTCTGCTGTTGCGGAAGAATAAGTCTTCCTTTGGGCGCTGCCTCATCAATAGGAACCACTAACACCACCAGGTCGCCCCGTTCTAAAAGGTCTGCCACCAGCTTCTTTTCGCTTTGCACGCCCACACCCAGTTTTGCCAGGCGCTCTTTTAATACATCAATATTTTCTCCGGTTTTCGCACTGACAAGTATACTTTCCTCCGAAAGATTTACTTCCTGCTCCTCCAATAAATCTGCCTTGTTGCAGGCAATTACGTAAGGGATACCTCTTTCCTTAAAAAGTGCCGTCAGTTCTTCATCGGCTTTTGAACATCCTCTCACGGCATCCGTTACCAAAACCGCCATATGAATTTCTGACAAAACCTGCCGGGTCTTTCTGATGCGAAGTTCTCCAAGACTTCCTTCATCATCCAGTCCGGGAGTATCAACAATAACCACCGGTCCCAAAGGCATAAGCTCCATAGCCTTCTTTACCGGATCCGTTGTTGTTCCCGCCACCGGCGATACCACGGACAGCTCCTGATTGGTTACCGCATTAACAAGACTGGACTTGCCGGCATTTCTCATACCGAAAAAACCGATATGTATACGTTCCGATGAGGGTGTTGCATTCAGGCTCATGGGCTCTCCTTTCTAAAATCTAACCTAAACCACTTGGCACAATCCGGAACTTTTGATTCTCTAAAATCTAAAATCCCTGGAATTGGAATTTTTAATATCCTCAATATGCTCTTGGGCAATTTCTCTGGTACGTTCTCTGGGAATCTTCTCCAGTTCCTTTTCAATCAGGGCAAAACCTGTTTCTTTCGTTTCCTTGGATGCATAATCCACCAGATATTCCGTCAATGTCATCAGTGCATTGGGATGACAACAATTCAAAATCTGACCGCTTTTACAAAGGCTCATAAAACGGTCTCCTGTACGACCTTCCCTGTAGCATGCTGTACAGAAAGAAGGAATGTGACCGTTGTCCATAAGCCATTTAACTACCTCGTCCAATGAGCGCTGGTCAGATACATCAAACTGCTCCGAATCATGGGGGCGTTCCTCTTCTGTATAGCCGCCCACGGAGGTTCTGGAACCGCCGCTGATTTGTGAAATACCCAGACGTAAAACACGTTCACGCACTTTTTCATTTTCACGGGTGGAAATTATCATACCGGTGTAAGGCACTGCCAGACGGATGCAGGCAATAATCTTTTCAAACTTATCATCCGATAAGGAATTGTCAAACTCGTCCGGGTCAATATCATCGGCACGTTTCAGACGGGGAACGCTGATGGTATGAGGCCCCACACCATGCACAGCCTCCAGATGCTCCGCATGCATAATCAAGCCGGCAAATTCATACATATAGGTTTCCAAACCAAATAACACACCCAAGCCGACATCATCTATTCCGCCTTCCATGGCACGGTCCATCGCCTCTGTATGATAATCATAATCATGCTTGGGGCCGGTGGGATGAAGTTGCAAATAACTTTCTTTATGATAAGTCTCCTGGAAGAGGATATACGTTCCGATACCCGCTTCCTTTAACTTACGGTAATTTTCCACTGTTGTGGCAGCAATATTAACATTCACGCGTCGGATAGCACCATTTTTATGGTTAATACCGTAAATCGTCTTTATGCATTCCAAAATATATTCAATGGGATTATTTACCGGATCCTCTCCCGCCTCAATGGCAAGACGCTTATGACCCATATCCTGCAAGGCAATCACCTCAGACTTCACTTCCTCCTGGGTCAGTTTTTTACGGGTAATATGCTTGTTTTTAAAATGATACGGACAATATAAACAGCCATTTACGCAATAATTGGATAGATAAAGCGGTGCAAACATAACAATGCGGTTACCGTAAAAAGCAAGCTTTATTTCTTCCGCTATCTTATACATTTCTTCTGTTTTTTCCGGAATGTCGCAAGCCAGCAATACGGAAGCCTCCCTATGGGTCAGGCCCTTGCAGACCAAACCGTTACCATCCTTTTTCGGACGTGCCTTTTCCAAAATTTCATCAATCAACTCTACATTGTGTTTATTTGCATTTGCATATTCAATCGTCGCAAGAATTTCATCATGATTGATAAACTCCTCTGCCTTTAGCGATTTTGGATTATATACTGCCATTATTATTTTACCTCTCTCTCGAAAGATTTTTCTTATTGTTTTTTCCTGTCGCCACGGTGAGTCACCACGCGATAGCCTATTGTCTCCATCCGCAGCTCCAAATCCTTACGGTTTTGCGCCGCCTCCACACCGTTGCTTATTTTATCATTGTATAGTTCATATTTACTACGCACACCTGCCGGAGACAAATTCGGCATTACCACGTTAGCTCCGGAAAGGATTCCCTGCTCTCTTCCCTTCGGGTGTATCGTTCCCAATGCCGTGGTGGAAGGAAGCAAAATATCCGGTTTGATTAAACGGATAATGGACAAAAGATAGCAAGTCATTTCCAATGTTCCTGCCGGCTCTTGTGCAAAAGGCGTTGCATGATGGGGAATAAAAGGACCAATTCCGCACATATCCGGTTCAAACTCTTCTATCCATTTTAAATCCTTGGCCAATGTCTGCACGGTCTGCCCCGGTGAACCCACCATGAAACCGCACCCGGTCTGATAACCGATTTCTTTTAAATTCCACAGACATTTTTTCCTGTTGTCTAAAGTAAGTTCCTTAGGATGAAGCAGAGCATAGTGCTTTTCGTCTGCCGTTTCATGTCTTAAAAGATATCGGTCTGCACCTGCATCATAAAGCCGCTGGTAGCTCTCCCGGCTTCTCTCACCCAAGGAAAGCGTAACCGCACAATCCGGAAATTCTTCTTTTATGCAGAAAATAATTTTGCATAGAACTTCATCATGATAAAAAGCATCTTCTCCGCCTTGTAAGACAAAGGTACGAAAACCCAAACCATAGCCTTCCCTGCAACAGTTAAGAATTTCTTCCTCAGACAATCTGTAACGTTCACACTCCTGATTGCTTCGCCTTATTCCGCAATATAAACAATCATTCCTGCAATAGTTACTGATTTCAATCAAACCGCGGATATACACGTCCCTGCCATAAAAAGCTTCCCGAAAACAAATAGCTTCCTTTGCAAGTTCAGCAGCATATACCGGACTGTAATGTTGAATTAACCATTCATACCCTTCCTGCGGAAGACTATGTTTCTCGCATAATTCTTTTTTATAAAAATCAAACATTTCTTTCATTGCTTTACTCATTTAATGTAAATTCGGGCAAGGGAAGTTCACGATTCTCCTGCCATATAATCCACAGTACTCCCCTATCAACATGAATGCGCACATTGTTTCCCGTGAATTCATTACTTACCCCTAAAGTATGGTTGCCATCAAGCACTGCATTTTTAAGCGGATACTTTAATCCTTCCAAGTCCACGCCTTCTGCTTTATCTCCTGCCGAGAAAACAGAAACCGTACCGAAGTATTCTTTCGTGAAAGTCAGGCTTCCCTGTGCCAATGCAGCAATCGTACAATCCGGACAGAAACAAATAATCTCAGCTTTTTCTTTGCACAAACCACTAATCATCTGCAAATTTGCCAACGTATGATCCAGCCTTCCTCCGGTAGCACCAAAGAAATAAAATCTGCGGTATCCCTTTTCCCAGGCCAGCTTTGCTGCCAATGCCATGTCCGTATCGTCCTTCTGCACAGGATGTGTTACCACATTCTCTCCCTTCGGAAGATAGCCCAGCGAATCAAAATCACCTACAAGTAAATCCGGTATATATCCGGCTTCTTCCATATAAACCAAACCGGCATCTGCTGCAATAAGATAGTCTTCTTTCTGTGGCAAAAAACGTCCGGCATCAAATTCACCGGCACCTACAATATAGCAAGTTTTCTTCTGTGCCATTCTGCTTACCCCTTTAACCGCAAAATTTCATTTAGTTCATTCAATACACGTTTTTTATCTGCACTCCACATGGGTGCAATCAAGGTTTTCTTATTACCGTCACCGGTTAATCTGTGAATTACCACTTCTTCCGGAATTATCTGCAGGCAGGCTTTAATGATCTCGAAATATTCTTTCTTCTCCATCACCTGAACTAATCCCTTTTCATAGTCCGCCGCCAAATCCGTACCTTTTAAAACATGTAAAAGTTGTAGCTTAATTCCGTGAGCACCACTGTTCACCACATATTCTACCGTCTTAAGCATATCTTCCCTTGTTTCACCGGGAAGTCCCAAAATCACATGCACAATCACTTCAACGCCAATTTGCTTTAACCTAAAAACTGCTTCATCATAAACCTCAAGGGAATACCCTCTTCTTATATACCGCGCGCTCTCTTCGTTGATTGTCTGAAGTCCCAACTCCACCCAAACCGGTTTGCATTCATTTAGCCTCTTTAGCATCTCCAATACATGCTCAGGAAGGCAGTCAGGTCTTGTGGCAACCGATAAGGCAACCACTTCTTCATCTTCCATTGCCTCGCGGAATTTGGACTCCAGGACATTTACGTTTCCGTAAGTGTTGGTAAAAGACTGGAAATAGGCAATATATTTTCCACCCTTGTTCTTGGATGCTATTTTTTCTTTAGCAAGACGCAGTTGCTCTTTTACCGGTAAAAGTCCGCTTTGGGCAAAATCCCCCGAACCGGATTCTCCGCAAAAAATACAACCACCTACCCCAACCGTTCCGTCACGGTTGGGGCAGGTGCACCCACTACTTAATGCAATTTTGTATACCTTAGTACCAAATCTCTCTTTGAGATATTCGTTCAGGCTTTTATACATGATAGATATCCGTATACTCTGCAATCTCACGGTCAATGGTGCACAAATCTTTTACATTCAAATCCTGCACTTCATAATGTCCGGTTACTCTTGCATGATTCTTTAATTCTTTCATCATTTCATCAAAACGGGAAGGATGGTTTCTTAATGCAATTACATCTGCACCCATTGCAATAATCTTAGCAAGTTCTTCTGCGTCTTTTACACCATCCAATGCAATTACTACATCAATATCAGACTGTACCGTATTCAAAAACTTTGTTGCACGATGCAACGCATAAGGAAGGGGTACAACGCTGAAATTGTTTAATACCACATAATCGGGTTTTGCAAAAATACAAAATTCCAAATCTCTCTCAATACGGCCGGCACCTAACTTAATACCGATAGGACATCCGTCAGATTCCAGACGAAGGAAATTTACAACCTGTCGTAAATCTTCTTTGGAATTAATATTCTTCTCAATACCGTTTCCTTTGCCTACCACAATTTCAATCGCATCCGCTCTCTGGTAATCTTCACTGGTCAAGCCGCTGTTGGGAATGTACTGGACCATGTTATATTCTCCGGTAGAGAATACAGGATTATCTAATACCAAAGGTCTGTCCGCACAGATACCTAAAACAGTCTTTCCCTCTACCTCGGCTGCTTCCGGAAGGGGCATAGGATTTAACTGTGCCGGAAGAATTAATATCTTCTCCAGATTGTTGCAGTATACTTTTTCTCCGGCAGGCTCTTTAACTTCTGCTGCTTTTGCAACCGGTTCTGCTACTTCTGAAATATCTTCTACAGGCTCCTCAACTGCATCTGCAAATTCTTCATAGACTTCGTTTAACTCTACCTCTCCTACGCGAAGAGGTGTATAACCGCCCGCTTCTCTCGCTCTGCGAATTTCCTCATTGAAGAAATCGTAGCTGTCATTACCTACAGGTTCTTCTGCCTTCTCAACAGTTTCCGTTATAGTATCTTCTGCTGCTTCTTCTTTCTCTTCCGCCATTTCGGCAACAATGGCTGCTCCTGCCACACCGACTCCCGCAACAGTTCCTGCCCCGATAATATCGTCCATGAAAGACCATGCCTTAATAACCGGCTCTTCTGCAACAGGCTCTTCTGCAACAGGTTCTTCTACAATTTCTTCCACCACTTCCGCAACGGGTTCTTCTACAATTTCCTCCACCACTTCCGCAACGGGTTCTTCTACAATTTCTTCCACCACTTCTGCAACAGGTTCTTCTACAATTTCCTCCACCACTTCCGCAACGGGTTCTTCTACAATTTCTTCCACCACTTCCGCAACGGGTTCTTCGTCCATAAAATGATCCATAACCACTTCGCTGAAGAAATCATCATCAGCCTCTTCGTCTAAGAAATATTCATCCACGGCAGCGCTCTGCTCTTTTATCTCTTCTGTTACAAAATCCTCATCTGCTGCTTCAGGAATTTCGTCTTCCACAATGTCCACTGCTACAAATTCGGAATCCACTGCTTCTTTAGCAACCTCTTCTGCCTCATATACCGGTGCTGCTTCTTTAGCAACTTCTTCTGCTGCATATACCGGTGTTTCTTCTTTAGCAACTTCTTCTGCTACGTATACCGGTGCTGCTTCTTTAGCAACTTCTTCTGCTACGTATACCGGTGCTGCTTCTTTAGCAACTTCTTCTGCTGCATATACCGGTGCTGCTTCTTTAGCAACTTCTTCTGCTGCATATACCGGTGTTGCTTCTTTAGCAACTTCTTCTGCTACATATACCGGTGCTGCTTCTTTAGCAACTTCTTCTGCCTCATATACCGGTGTTGCTTCTTTAGCAACTTCTTCTGCTACGTATACCGGTGCTGCTTCTTCCGGTTCTTCCTCTTCCGCAAAGAATACTTCTTCTTCCACCGTTTCAGAAATTACTTCTTCTGCCGTTTCGACAACTGCGTCAGGTTCTTCTCCAAGAATTTCCTCAACAGTAGGTGTTCCGGCAGGCATTACCATATCAACCTTTTCTGCTTTTACCAAAGATTCACTTCTATCGCCGAACGGATCAATCACACGCTGAACAGTACCGCCGGCACTGTTCCAAAGCGGCTTAAATTCTTTTTCTTCTTCATCAGAGATAATATGAGCCATACCCACAGGTTCTGACGATGAATAGAAACTTTCAATTCGTCCGGAAAACGAAGAGTCCAAAACATCTTCTTTGGCTTCAGCATCAGCTACAATGGTTTCCTCACGACTGCCAACCGGAGACCAAAACTCCTGTCTGCGCTCTACAACATATTCAGGATTTTCGTTTACTTCTTCTTTTACCGCTTCGTTTAATTCTTTTACTTCCTCTTTTATCTCTTCAACAACCGGCGCGGATGCCACTGCGCCTTCACTGTCCAAAGCAACAAAATTCTCTTTGCCCTCATTGCAAATAGGACATTCCGTTAGTTCATCAAAAGATCTGCTTGCGTGTTGCTCATTATAAATATAACCGCACACTTTACATTCGTATTTTGCCATATGTATCCTCCCTCATTTTGGTAACCCGTTTTCTTACCCAAAACATATATATCAGCATATCATAGTTTTCTCTTTTTTTCAATGAAAAACAGTGCCCGCTTGCATAACCTTCCACTCTTTTTCTCTTTTACGTCGGACAATGATAAAACATACCACATGTGCCAGGAATGTCAGTGTCCATGAAACCGGGTACGACAAGTAAATTGTCTCAACACAATGATATTCAGGAATCCGAAAAATGGTTGCAAGCCATACCAGTCGGAACGCGCATGCTCCCAGAAGCGATACAACCATAGGCACAATGGAGCATCCCATTCCCCGCAGTGAGCCTACCATGACATCCATCATTCCGCATAACGCATATACACTGCATATATATGTCAATCTCACCATACCCGCATCAATCACCGCCGGATTATCCGTGTAGAGCGATAACAGCGGACATCCAAACAACACCACCAGATTCCCCATAATTACACCGGTAGCTATTACAAGCCCCTGCGCCGTAAAAAGAATCTTATTCACACGCTCAAATTTCATTGCTCCGATATTCTGACTTGTAAAAGAAATTGCAGCCTGATACAAAGAGTTCATTGCCACGTATACAAAACCTTCCACACTGCTGGCAGAAGAATTTCCTGCGATAACCGTCTCGCCGAACAGATTCACGGACGACTGGATAAAAACATTGGACAGGGAAAACAAAGTTCCCTGAAAACCTGCCGGAAGACCAATCTGGACAATCTTCCAAAATTTATCTGCTTTTATGCCCAGTGCCTTTAAATCAAGATGAATTCCACCTTCCTCTTTTATCAGACAACGGAGAACGAGGAATGCCGACACAAACTGTGAAATTACGGTTGCCAAGGCAACACCGGCCACATCCATCCGGAAACAAATAACAAAAACCAAATTTAATCCCACATTGATTAATCCCGCAAATGCCAGATAATACAACGGTCTTTTGGTATCACCTACCGCACGCAAAATTGCGCTGCCGAAATTATAAATCATCGTCGCCGGCATCCCAAGGAAATAAATACGCAAATAAAGAGATGACAATTTCAATACATCCGTAGGAGTATTCATTTTACTCATAATAATCGGCGCACCAATAAAACCAATCACCGCCAGAATTACACCGCTGATTAGACTTAACATAATGGAAGTATGTACGGTCTCTTTTAATTCTTTCAGTTGATTTGCTCCATAAAAACGGGCAGTCAATACATTAGAGCCCACCGACAAACCGATAAAAACATTGGTAAGAAGATTAATCAGGGATGACGTCGCCCCCACTGCTGCCAGGGAATTATCTCCGGCATAATTTCCCACCACGATAATGTCAGCAGCATTAAACAATAACTGTAAAATACCGGAACACATAAGCGGCAGGGAAAATAATAACATCTTCTTTAAAATGGAACCGCTGCACATATCCATTTCATATTTTTTACCACGCGTATTACTCATCTCTCTTTTCCAAAAAAGAATGCGCTGCGGAATCACTTCCGTACAATGCGCATCCATCTTTCCTTCCTAAGAAGCAAAAGTGCACCGCCGGAACCGGAAGTACACTTTCGTTAACTTTTATTCGTTTAATTCAGAAGTACAATGAGGACATCTGGTAGCCTCGATATTTACTTCACTCTTGCAGAAAGGACAAATCTTTGTAGTAGGTTCTGCCTCTTCTTCCTTTTTCTTACGGGTAAATACCTTACTCATTGTATTAATGCTCTTAATCAAAAGGAATACTACAACCGCCATAATCAGGAAGTTGATGATTGCTGTTAGGAAGCTACCGTAATTCAATGTTGCTTCATCTTTCAGCACCAATACATAACCGGTTAAATCCGTACCGCCAATCATACCAATCAAAGGATTGATAATATCGTCTACCAACGAATTTACGATACTGGTAAATGCACCACCAATGATAATACCAACTGCCAAATCCATTACATTACCACGGCTGATAAACTCTTTAAATTCTTTTAAAATCTTCATAAGCTCCGCTCTCCTTACTGTTTTGTGTTTTTATTGCCTTTTCATCAATTTGTATATCGTCATAAATACAACAATATTATACACCCGTCATAAAAAAGTGGCAATGATATTTTTACTCGCCCACTAATGTCACTTCCGTATATTCATGCCCCGTAGACGGCAAAAATTTATTTAGCATATCCTCTGTCTTCATAGCGATACTGGACGTATTCATGCAAGGATGGCATCCAAAATATTCCATAGACAGCAAATCCTTATCAATCAACAAACGTACCTTATTCTCTTTATCATAGGCAAGTCCTAAAACCGTAGCCGAACCCGGTGTCAGATTTAAATACTGCGCGAGTTCCTCCGGTCCTGCAAAAGACAGTCTTGCCGAGTTAATCTGCGAAGACAATTCTTTGGTTTTAAACACCTTATCCCCGGGCATCAAAAGAAGATAAAAGTCTGTCTTCTGTCTATTGCACAAAAAGAGATTTTTACAAATATGTGCACCCAACGCATCCCCGATTGCCACGCAATCTTCCATGGTCATAGCCACCTCATGGTCTGCCCTTTTATAAGCGATGCCAAGGGCATCCAGCATATCATATGCCGCAATCTCTTTCTCACTTCTGCCTGTGATATCCACAGGTCTTCCTTCGTAAATGTTCATATTTCTAATTTCCTTTATCTACTAAATAATTTCTAAAATTTTACCGCTACACATTTCATGCAACCGGCCGGCATCCAATTCTGCGCGGAGCATTTGCGTTGCCGGTGCTCCGGTACAATGTCCGGTAAACAGTATTCGAATGTCTTCTGCTTTGATGTAATCTGTCAATGCCTTTACTTCGTCTGCTGTAAAAGTACAGATTTCCGTGCCATCCTTACGACCTTTCATATGAAGACCGCCTATGTACGCGTATATCTTTTTCCCCGGCAAAGCCGCCTTGACTTCTTGTATGATATTCTGCAAGCTGCCATGCGAACAGCTGTTAAAAATCACCAAGCCTTTTTCCGTTTCCAAAACCAAACTCATTTCGTGCGCAAAATCATCCGGCAACCATCTGCCATCCACTCCGCCGTCAAGTGCGACTACCTCGCAGACATCTGCAAATTTGCATTCTTTATGCCATCCTTTTGATTCTTGATACAGCCCGGTCCGTTCACCAATTTGTCTCAACTCTGCTGCCGGCGTGCTATGGGGTACCAAAGTAATTCCGTCCGCAATTTGTGTTACTTTATCAATCGTTACCAGTCGGTCCCTAAGCACTTCTTTTACCTTTTCCGGCACACCGATTTCATGCATCGCACCTCCTGAAGTCGAAGCGTACCGCTCCATTGCCTTTTCCATTGCATAAACCGTCGCACTTTTATTTTCTCTGATAAAAGCACCGTAACCGCCGGAATGGTCATAATGCCCGTGGGATAAAAACGACATATCCACTGCCGCCAAATCAACACCCATCTGCTTCGCATTCTCTGCAAAAGCATCGGTACTGCCGGTATCCAAAAGTATTTTTTTATCCTTATATTCGATATACAAACTCAACCCATGCTCGAACTGCAAATCCGAATCCGTTGTATTCTCAATTAATACTTTGATTTTCATCTTTTATACCTTTCCTACTTTTTTATCTTAACACAAAATTCCCTGTAAAAGAATGAAAAAGTTGTAGATTTCTCATCTCTTCAACGCTATAATAACCGTAGCATGGTTGTCGGATAAACTCCGCAAACCAACCGCTTTTTTTAATTCAGATAAAACAGGTGATAAAATGCAGACAATGACTGAGCTCGAATCATATTATAATAAGTTTAACGAAGAAAAAAGATTAAATTCCCGACATGGTCAGGTAGAGTTTATTACTTCGATGAAATATATACATAACTATCTTCCAACAGACCGGTGCTCCTTTGAAATCAAAATCCTTGATGTCGGAGCCGGTACCGGACGTTACAGCATCGCCTTGGCAGAGGAAGGCTATGACGTAACTGCGGTAGAACTGGTAAAGTACAACTTGGGAATTTTAAAGCAAAAGCGTGATGCTCTTGGCGACAACTTAAAAGGCAGTCTTGCCGCCATGCAGGGCAATGCCACCAAATTAAAAAAATTAGAGGATAACACCTTCGATGTTACCCTCCTCTTCGGTCCCATGTATCATTTATTTGGCAAAGAAGATAAGATAAAAGCCTTGTCGGAAGCCAAACGCGTTACCAAACCGGATGGCGTTATTCTTGTAGCCTACTGTATGAATGAATATAGTGTTTTAACTTATGCATTCAAAGAACGCAATATTTTGCAGTGCATAGAAGAAGGACGCTTAAGCAGGGATTACAAAACTTTATCCCAGCCGGAGCATTTATATGATTATATGCGTATAGAGGACATCGACGCCCTGAATAACGAACTGGGATTAAAACGGCTCCAAATCATTTCGCCGGATGGTCCTGCTAACTATATCAGACCATTCTTAAATCAATTGACGGAAGAAGAATTTAAGTATTTCATCGAATACCAGCTTGCCACCTGCGAAAGAGCCGACCTGCTTGGAGCAGGCGCGCATACGGTGGATATACTACGGAATCTAAAATAATATTCTTAAAACTTTTATCCCGGAAGGCTGTTGTCCTCCGGGATTCATTCTTTTCTACACCCTCACATACCTCATCGCCACCTCTGCCAGTGCCGCACTTCCGTAAGCAAATGCTTTTGTATCCAACCGCATCTTAGGATGATGTAAAAGGTGTTCATATCCTTCTCTTACATCCCCTGCCGCCAAAGCTACCATGATGGTGGGCACTCTTTGGGATACATAGGCAAAATCCTCGGAGCCGCCACCGTTTTTACCGGGCATATCCTGACTCCGGATTATCTTCTCTTCCCCAAGACTTTCTTTTAGCCAGATAGCGGTTTTCTCAGACAATTCTTTGTCATTGGTTAATGTGGGAGCTCCGCTTGTATATGTCACTACCGCCTCCGTGCGAAACGCCCTTGCCACACTTTCGGAAATTTCAACCAGCCGCTTTTTCATGTAATTTCTTACTTCTTCTTGGAATGCACGCATGGTACCTTTTAACACTACCTTCTCCGGTATTGCATTGGGCACATCCGCTCCCTCTAACCCACCAATGGTTAAAACAGCCTCATCAAACGCACTCAATTCCCTTGCCTTTATCTCCTGAAGTGCAATCAATACATGTGCCGCTGCGGTAAGCGGGTCTGCACCCAGATGTGGTGTGGAGCCATGACACCCCTTACCTTTTATCTCTATCTTAAAAAAATCTGCTGCCGGGGCACTTACTCCCGGTGCAGAGATAATAACCGTTCCGCTCTCCAGCGGTACTCCCGTCATCACATGGAGCATCATGGCTCCATCTACCCTGGGCTGTTCCAATACACCTGCATCTATCATATTTTTTGCCCCTTCCAGTATCTCCTCGGCAGGCTGAAACATAAGCTTTACAATACCGCCAAGCTCCTGCTCGTGGTACTTAATGATTTTGGCCGCACCAAGGAGCAGGGCAGTATGGGCATCATGCCCACAGGCATGCATGTTACCGTTATCACTGCTAAAAGGCAGCTTTGCTTCTTCTTTTATTTTCAGACCATCCATGTCTGCACGAAGCAGAAAACACTTGCCGGTTTCTGCATTGCCCGCTGTTGCCACAATCCCTGCCTTGCCGCAGTCCTTTGGTTCATATCCCAACTCCTGCAAACGCCTTTTTACATAGGCTCTTGTTTGTGTCAAATCAAATCCGGTCTCTGCATGGGCATGCAAATATTCATAATCTGCCTCTATCTGCGGCTGTAATTCCATTGCTTCTTTTAACATAACATCCTCCCTGTTTCTTTTGGCTTTACTCCTTATCATGCACGTTTTTCATTGGCTTATTCTCTTTATAAATATAACTTTCCTTTGTGTTTTTTTCTTGTTATAATATTTTTACAAAAAACGGTAATACTAAAAAAACGCAAAGAAATGCACTTATGCAGATAAAAGAAAAGGAGGTACATTTATGGCGCTTTTGAAACTCACGAGAGACAACTTTGAAACGGAAGTTTTAAACAGTGAACTTCCGGTATTAGTAGATTTTTACGCTGAATGGTGCGGTCCCTGCCGCATGCTTGGTCCCGTCATTGACGAACTGGCCGGCGAAGCAGATTCTTTTAAGGTTGGAAAAGTAAACATTGATGAACAGCCCGAACTTGCTACCAAATATCAGATTATGAGTGTTCCCACCCTGGTGGTAATCAAAAATGGTGAAGTTGCCAATCGGGTAACCGGCGTAACACCGAAACAGAAAATTTTGGATATGTTAGTATAAAAACAATATCTATAACCAAACAAAAAACGCTTAAGTTATGGCTTAAGCGTTTTTTTATACACTAATTCGTTTCTTCTTCTGCTGCTTCTGCAGGCACTTCTTCTGCCGCTTCTGCAGGCACTTCTTCTGCTGCTTCTGCGGGCACTTCTTCTGTTGCCTCTGCAGGCACTTCTTCTGCCGCCTCTGCAGGTGTTTCCGCAACTTTGGGTTCTTCTTTAACTGCAGTTACCCCGGCCTTCTTTGCTTTGGATTTTTTTATAATGCCAAGTACAATCATTACCACGCCTACAAGGAAGCTTACAATCGATAATAAAAGTACCAGAATCCATACAAGACCCATACCGCTGAATTTGTAAGTGACCGCACCTTCTGTTACACTGTCAGATGTCACAACCGAATCAAGAATCAACCCCTTCTTCGCATCATACTCTGTCTCATCATATAAATCTTTGTTCGGATTGGAACCGGGCATATCCAATGTATATTCCACAGGAATCTGCCAGTATTCATCACTGTAAGTTGTATAAAGAATACCGTTAAAGTTTACTGTTTCCTCAAATACACATGCCTTCCTGAAACCAAGCCACTTACTTTCTTCTGCATAAGCAATTCCGCTGCTTCTTTCTGTTCCTGTCAGATAATTCATTGCGTCTATAATTTCAACCGCACTACCACTGAACACAATTTCAATACCATTAAAGCCTTCTTTTGTTTCTACGGCATTTACTTTTGCACAAACCTTGTCTTCCGACTCGTCAATAAAGGATGTTATGCGTTCTGCCAGTACTTTACCCTGTTCTACGCTTGTTCCGTCGTCAAACAATAAAGTAATCTCTCTGGTAATCTTATCTTCGCTCTTAACGGCGGTATTCCATGTACCGCTGCCAAAGTGATAGAAATACTGTCCCACAAAATGAATATCGATTTCGCGGATATCATACAAATAGTACTTGTTGTATCCGGGATATAAGTCATCCTCATAATCACCGTAAGTATTGTAATTTAATACACCATCTGTTTCATCTGAAGCGACCTTGAAAGTGCCGTCTACTTTGTCACCATTGATAAAATATACAACTTCTACACTTCCATAAGAATTGCATCCGTATGCAGACATATCAAGATGTTCTTTAAAGCATGCATTTTCTGCCAAAAGAACTTCTGTCATATAGTCTTCTTCGGTCGGTTCGCTTACACAGAATGTACTGTTACTTCCGTGTGAATATGTATTCATGGCAGCCTGCATTGCATCTGCAGTAAGATTCTCAAGAACAACACGGTGTGTATTCAAACCTAACTCGGTTGTCCATTCTGCTGTTGCTCCTGCGGGAACACTGCCTTCCATGAAATCTTTAATTTCTGCTTCGTTTGCCAAAAGATTTGCATCCACAATATCCAACTCGATGGTACGGTCATAAGTACCATCAGCATTCACATCCGTAAAAATTCTCATTTCTTCAATGGCGATATATTTCATCGTGGAAGCGGAAATATAGCTTCCGCCTTCTACTGTTTCCCCACCATAGCTTATGTAAGAAGATGAACTATCAATAATATAACCCTGATCACCGGAAGAAACATAACCGGAATTTACTAACAGTGTTTCAAACCATCCCATAACGTTCTCTGAGTAAAAATTTTCTTCATAGGAAAAACCGGTACAGAATACGGATTCTCCCACAATAAATTCTACATCATACTCGTATCCGTCATTAATAATGGTTGTAACCTTTGCCGCCTCATCTTCCGGAGATGAGAAATTCATTGTAAAAGTTGCAATATAATTACTTTCATCTTCTGATAAAACATAAGTCATACCGTCGGGAACGTTTGCTGCAATGGTTGCATCTACGGAAGCAATATCTCCGGACACATATTCAGCAAAATCACTCTTGGTAATCACATATTTCATGGTACGTGTACCACTTAAATCCGTATTCAGATTTACTGTTGTCTCTAAACTACCACCACACGCTG
Organism: uncultured Lachnospiraceae bacterium; assembly: GCA_964651555.1. Lineage (GTDB taxonomy): Bacteria > Bacillota > Clostridia > Lachnospirales > Lachnospiraceae > UBA3766. The sequence goes on from CAZYVY010000016.1 coordinate 19,677, forward strand.
TTAACATGAGCATGAAGATGGTAATAAGCATTAAAAATAAACATTTCTTCTTCATCTTCATCCTCCTAGAATATCTCTATAATCCACTGATTGTTGTACTTTACAAAAGTTAAAGTATCGATATCATACTCTACTTTTTCACCATCCTGATAAACAACGCCAACCTGCATTTTTACCCTGTTTACTTCTCCCTCAATCTCCTGAACCTCTCCGGGAATCAAATTAATTGACTGTCCGTAATAAGGCATATCATAGATGGATAATATTGAAGCATCCTGAATACCAAAACAGGACAACGCCTTTTCCAGGTTACCCTTGTTAATCGCACTTTCAAATTTTTCCACTACCGCTGCCGGTCCGGTCTGGATTTTGGTTACACCACCAATAATAAAAGCAATCATCAATACAACAGATAATGCTATGGCGGCAATTCCAATCGTCAAGTGTTTCTTCATTTGTTTCTCCTTTCATCATTTGTTTTATTATATTGTAATATTACATCAGTCATGCAAAATCTGCAATGTTTTTATCATGGTCCTCCGCTTACAAAGAAAATGGCAATATCCGAAATCACTGCAAAACATTTTCGGATATTGCCACAAATATATTCCTATAAGATCATATGGAACATAGCTTCTATACTATAAACTTACCGTCTTCGCCGTAGACCATGCAGAATAAAATGTTCCTACACCTTCTACTTTCTTATAGGTTCTGACCTGAATCTTATAAGTCTGTCCAGCCTTTAATCCTGTAAATGTTTTTACACCGGTTTTATAATTACCAACGGTAAAGGTTTCATATACCGAACTGCCAATCATAAAACGTACTTCATAACCGTCACAAACGGATGTAGTGGTCCAGTTACACTTAATGGATGTAGCAGAAGTTTTTACTGCACTGTTTAATGTGCGGCTTGTTAATCTTGTCATGGTACGTCCTGTGTTTCTGCAGCCTGACAGTGTAGACATATTATCTCCTGCCAATGCACGGATTGTATATCTGTATACTGTACCGTTATTCGCTTTTACGGAAGAATCCGTCCAGGTAAATGTACTGTTACCTTCAATCGTTGCAACACGAACCCATGAACCGCTACTGTAAGGCTTACGGTAAATGGCATATCCTGTTGCTCCATCAATTTTATTCCAGCCCAAACGGATACCGTATGCGCTGTTTGCTCGGGATGTGATATCCGGAGTTCCAACATAGATAATTGCTTTAAAAGGTTCCGTATCTGCCGAAGTAGAAGTGCCGTTTACTGCAACCACTTTGTAATAATATGTATTGCCACTGACTGCAGTTGTATCAATATAATGTGTTGCTGTCAGACCTTTTTTGATTAAGGTATAACCGCTTGCTTTCTGGGTAGAACGATATACATTATAAGTCTTTGCTCCGTCTGCCGCATTCCAGTATACATGTACACCGGAAACGACATTTACAATCTTCTTAAATCCGGGAACGCTTACGTGAGTGATACCCTTAGAAGCAGCGGAGTAAGGTGATTTTACAAGTTCACCTACCGCCACAACCTTGTAGTAGTAAGCAGAACCGGCCTGAACGTTTACATCAATGTAATCTGTTGCCTTAAGACCGCTCTTGATTAACGTATAGGTACCGTTTGCGGAAGATGAACGGTATAAATTATAGGTCAATGCATAATCCACAGCATCCCAGTATACATGAACACCTGTTGTTTCATTGGTAATGGTGCTGTGAACAGGCTTATCCAAGGTATCGGTAGGAACATAAGTGCATCCGCTATCAGCGGCAATTTCTTTTGCTCCGGAGCAGCTTAAGAGACCGTATATCTTACAACCGGTATTTCCCTTGAAAATATCGTCTCCGCTAAATACTGTACTAATTGATGTAGTGTTATTCATCCAAACTTCTTTTAAGCCACAGTTCATGAACGCTGAAGAACCGATTTCCGTGATACCACCATTAAAAACAACCTTATTTAATGCCGTAGAACCATAGAACGCATATTCACCAACAACTGCTCCGCTGCCGATTGTAACTTCGGTCAAAGCGGCACATCCATAATATGCGTAATCACCTACAGCACTTAATCCGTCTGCCCATGAAGTATCTGCCAGCTTTTTACAATTATAAAATGCATACTCGTCTACAAATGAAACACTTCCTGTAATTTCATTCAGCTTCGGGCAATTATAAAATGTACCCTCACCAATATAACAACCATCCTCAGGAAGGTTTACCTTGGTAATTCCGGTACAATCTTTGAAGGTATAACTGCCGTCAATGCGATCACTTTCCATCGTTACTTCCTGTAATCCTGTACAACCGGTAAATGCATAATCTCCCCAACCGATAACACTTTCCGGAATGGTTACGCCGGTCAATCCGGTACAATAAGCAAACGAATAACTCTCTATATATAAAACATCACTTGAAATATCAACCGTTTTAAGTCCGGAGCAGTATGCAAATGCATAATCATGAATATAGGCGCCATCCAAGGTTCCTATATCTGTAAGACTCTTACATCCATAGAATGCATATGCAGAAGTCGGCACGTCACCGGTTACCTTCTGTAAAGCAGTACAATTATAGAAAACGCCGTCACCAACCCCCGTTGTTTCAGCAGGAACAGCAAATGTTGTCAGACTTGTACAATTGCCAAACGCGTAGTCTCCAATACTACCTACGCCACTCAGAAGGCTGTCAGATTCTACAATACTGACCGTTTCCAATTTCGTCATATTATAAAAAGCAAGACCACCTATACTTTCAACACCATCATTTATCACAATTTTGGTAACGGAATCCCGATAGGTATACCAGGGATAATCCGAAGCCACCTCTTCCAATGTTTCTGTATCTGCAGGATCATAATAATACTGTGCCGAATCCGGTTCTGCCATATAACTACCACTCATACTTCCTGAATACGAAATGGTTAATGTTCCGTTCGAATAACTCCAGCTCAAATCTCCCCATGTTCCGCTACTTGCTTCCGTAGTTGCAAGGGTTTCTTCCACTTCTGCTACTTCGAGTTCTGAAATTTCTTCTACAACAGAATCTTCAGCAGATGTATTCTCTGCATGAACAACCATTGCATCCGTCACACCAATACCGGCACACACCAGCAGTGCCAATGCAAGCATTCCGAACTTTTTCATCAGACCGATTGTCTTGTAAAATTTTTTCATTCTTTTCCCTCTCTTTTCTATTAGTTTATTGTATATTTTTTTATCTCTCCGGATAAAATCGCTAATTTATTACGACATTCCATAAACAATGGATAATATTCTCCAAGTTCATTATAATTGGGTATATTCAGGTGTAATTCTTTCTCCAGTATTCTTGTTGTATCTTCAGATATCTTCTTAAATTTCTTCTCGTACTTTTTGGATATATTCTCAAAGATAATGACCACGACCAAAACAACAATTGCGGGCAAAAACGACATGCCCCCGAACAATACGCACTGCATGATATATTCTCCATCTGTCTCACCAATAAAAGAGGTGAGGAAAAGAAATCCGCATACCAGTAAAGCTAAAAGTCCAAGCAGAAGCAATAATATAAAAAATACAGCGCCTACCTTACCAAAACCGGCTTCACCGCTTCTCGCTTTTTCACGCAGTTTTGCGTTCTTCGTCAATAATTCTTCTGCCGCTTTGATTTTATCAAAGCACCGTTTTAATAATCCAAGATACTTATCATTGATTTCTTGCTTTTGTTCATCATTTGCAGTGGCATATGCATTGTCGTAATCTCTACTCAACTGACCTACATACCGACTGTCATATAAATGCATATTACTTACGGCAACCGCATCATATCCCTTACTTCTTGCTTCCAACATTCCGCTCCAAACACGGAACTCTTCCGGTACGTCATTCTGTAATGCAATAAAAGAATTTAATGCCTTTGGATAATCCTTCAAAAATCTTAATTGTTTTTCCGCAGCATCAATTCTGTCCGCAAATAACTGTCTGTGGTCAACCGTCAAACTTGCCTTATTAATCTGATACACATTGGTAATGTTGTACTGATTAATTGCTTCTTGGACAATGTATGCCGAACCACAATGCGGACATATGGCCGCTTTTAATTCCGCGTCTACGTCCAACGTTGCGCAACAACTTGTACACTTTGCAGGTACTAACGCCATACTTTTCTCCCCCTATCTCTTTCGTATCATTCTTTTTCTTCTTCCCTCTTCACACTCTGTTTTTTAACTATATTCGTTTTGCAATGTATACATTGCAATTATATCAGCAAAAATAAATAAAATCAATCTATAAATGCAATTTATATATTGCAATTATGAGGTGATTTTATGGCTCAGAAAATAAAGCAGGATATTTCCATCGGAAATAATATTCGTTTGTTACGAAAAAAAGCCCACCTGACTCAGGAGCAGGTGGTAACATACTTGCAATTAAACGGAAGTGAACTTTCCCGTAGCAGCTATTCACAAATCGAATGCGGGACATATAATATACGCGTGTCCGAGCTCTGCCTTTTGAAAGATTTATTTCAATGTGATTTTAATGATTTTTTTAATATGTAATTTGACAACATTACCATACCAATAACGCCTGTAAATCCTAGGATTCGCAGGCGTTTCCTTCTTTTTATTCCCGAAATCTTTGTACAACTACAGAACAACAGAAGCGCTGTTCAAGTTTTCTCAAACGGCGCTTCCGGTTTCATCACTACATAACAATTTTACAATTCTATATTACTGCATTGTAGTATTATCTGTTTTATTGTCCTTCACAACCAAATTAATGTCTTCAAGACCTGTCAAGTTAACATTTCTGTTAACCTTAGCATCGTAAGATTCAGCATTAATTATGTTAGCCAAATCAATGCCTGTAGCTTCCTTCATGCTTTCAAAAACCTTGGCCATAACAACGGGAACATTGCCTGCAACCTGGTCTACGCCATTGCTACCGCCTTCACCGCCACCGATAATGGTAATCTTATCAATCTGACCAAGAGGCTGTGCAACTTTCTCAGCAATTTCAGGTAATACTTTAATCATCATTTCAGCCACAGCTGCCTTGTTGTACTTCGCATAAGCTTCTGCTTTCTTTTCCATTGCTTCCGCTTCCGCGAGACCCTTTGCCGCAATGGCTGCTGCTTCCGCTTCACCCACAGCACGAATACCTTCCGCTTCCTGTTCTCTTGCGAAACGGTCTGCTTCTGCCTGTGCCTTACGCGCTTCTGCTTCACGCTGTGCCTCGAACTGCTTTGCTTCCGCTTCTTTCTGGCGCTGGTAGAGCTGGGCGTCAGCCTTCTGCTGAGCCGCATACTTATCAGCTTCCGCCTGCTTCTTAACCTGTGCCTCCAAAGACTGTTCCTTAACAGCAACTTCCTTCTGCTTTAATTCAATCTCACGTTCCTGACGTGCGATATCAGCATTAGCGGTAGAAATTTCGATAGACTTACGCTGCTCTTCCTTCTGAATGTCGTAAGCTGCATCTGCCATAGCCTTCTTGGTATCCGCATCCATCTGGAGTTCGGATTTCTTAATGGCAAGTTCAGTCTGTTTCTTCGCAATTTCCGTTTCAGCTGCAACCTTAGCATCGTTAGACTCTTTGTCTGCTGCTGCCTGTGCAACCTTAATATCTCTTTCACTTTCTGCGCGGGCAATAGCTGCTGCCTTTTTAATTTTAACAATATTATCAATACCGAGGTTCTCGATAACTTCATTACCGTCCACGAAATTCTGAACGTTGAAACTGATAATATCAAGACCCATAGCCGCAAGGTCAGGCTCTGCGTTTTCTTTTACAAGGTTAGCGAACTTCTGGCGGTCGGAAACCATTTCTTCCAACTTCATCTTACCTACGATTTCACGTACGTTACCTTCCAAAACTTCTCTTGCAACGTTTGCTATGTACTCGGTGGGTTTATTTAAGAAGTTCTCTGCAGCAAGCTGGAGTTTATCCGGCTCGTTGCTGATTTTTACGTTAACGGTAGCATCTACGTTGATGTTGATGTAGTCAGCGGTAGGTACTGCATTGCTGGTCTTTACATCGATGGGAATCAAACGTAAATTCAACTTATCCAATCTTTCGAAGAAGGGAATGCGCACGGTAGCTTTACCGATTGCATAACGGGGTCTTTTCTTAAGACCTGAAATAATGTAGGCCATGTCGGGGGGAGCTTTCACATAACCTAAAAGAAATAATACGACAAGTACGACCACGGCAATTACAACTACCGCAGGCACCCATAATAATTGTGGCATAATTCATTCCTCCTTTTATAAAACAAACCGTGCTGCAGTTTTACTACAGCACGGCAATTTTTTATTTATTCTACCTTTGCATCAACTGCATTTTTCTTAACACTTTCAATACCCTTCATGCATGCGGGTTTTGTTGTATAACCTTCACCGGTAGCAATAATCTGACCGTTTGTAGCTTTCAGTCTGAAACGGAACTCACCTTTCTTATCCTTGTAAACTTCAAACTTAGGATTTTTAGCAACTGCATAATCTGCTTCTGTCTGATCTTCTAAATTAGCAACGGGTGCATTCTTCTGGACACTTGCAATGCCCTTCATGCATGCTGCCTTAGAAGAATAAACTTCTGAAGTAGCAATTACTTCGCCGTTTCCGGCCTTCAAATCAAACTTAATTCCTGTGTTGGTTTCTTTTACTACAAATTTACCCATAATGTAACCCTCCTGTTTTCTGTGTGGTAATCTGCTTTATTTTTTATCCATGACAAACATTGTAACCACTCTTTTGTATTCGCCCTGGCATAAAAATTCCTCTATATCCGAAAACTCATATGTACAATCCCTGTTGCCATATACATTATATACTTTAATACCGCTTTCTCCTTTGTCTACGGTTACATAGTGTGCTCCGCACCCCTTGGCATTTACCCACCAGTATAAAAGAATGGCACACTGCCCCGCTTGTATAACTTTATCCAATTCACTACGCTTGGAATATTTTTTCCACTGGATACCCTGCGTGGTTAAATAACGGCCTACCGCCCTGGGATTCACCCCCAGCTTACCATACATGGTCAGTCCCTTATGCTCGTAAAAATCCACAATTTCAGGCATTACCGGTACGCATCCTGCCATAGCCATTGCATTAAATGTAGCAACCGCACCGCATCCACTGTTCTTAAAATTGCTGCATCCGATACCCATATCTTTTAATTCACCCATACCCTGTCCGTTTAACGGGAAGGCAAGTTTTTTTGCCACATTGATTTCACGATTTGCAGCAGCCCTTTTCTTAATAAAAGTATACGGAAGACGAAACACGTTCAGAACACCGAACATGCCGTAACCTACTATCCATGCAAGCATTTTCAACATAAGGTTCGGTTTCTTTTTTTCAATATTCTTTTGTTGCTTTTTGTGGTTATTTGTTGTACTCATCAATTCTATTATATTCTTTTTACCGGAATATGCAAATAAAATATATGCATTTTAACATTATTTTTATCATTTATTTTTTATATTTTTTCTTCATTTTCTGTTATTTTTTTGCTTCTTTTTCCGATATGATATACAGTGACATTTCTAACATGTAAAATAACAAGGAGGTTTATTTCATGAAGAAGCTTATTGCTGAATTTATTGGTACGGCAGTTCTTGTCATCGTAGGTTGCGGTACTGCAATGTTAGTTGGCTGTAATCCTGCTCAGGGCAGCGGTTATTTATTAACAGCACTTGCATTCGGTCTTGTTATCGTAGGTATGGCTTACTGCGTAGGTAACATTTCCGGTTGTCATATCAACCCTGCAGTTTCTTTGGGTGTTCTGATGAGCGGTGGTATGACAGTTAAAGATTTCTTCGGCTATGTAGTTGCACAGTGCTTGGGTGCCCTTGCAGGCGCAGGAATCCTTGCAGCAATCTTTGGTCTTGGCAGTGTAACTGACATGACCGGCGGCTTTGGTTCCAATGGTCTTGCCGGTGTAAACGGAAGCATCGTTGCAGGTTTATTGGTAGAAATCGTTTTAACATTCATCTTCGTTTTGACAATCTTAGGTGTTACCAGTAAAAAAGCAGGACATGGTTCTTTCGGCGGACTTGTAATCGGTCTTACCCTTACTCTGGTACATATTCTTGGTATCGGACTGACCGGAACAAGTGTAAACCCTGCAAGAAGCCTTGGTCCCGCCATTGTAGCTGCAATTGCAGGAAATACAGCTCCCATCGCATGTGTATGGGTATTCATTGTAGGTCCTTTGGTTGGTGCTGCATTAGCTGCTTTGGTTTACAAGTTCTTGGAAAAAGAAAAATAATTCTTAAGAATCATAATGATAAAAGACTTTGTTTGTATCTTACCCCTCAAACAAAGTCTTTTATTATGCCTTTTTCTTTTATTTTGAATCTTATCGCTTAGAAAGTCACTTCCCCGTCATGCGATAAAAGGGACGCCGAGGTAACACCTTTTACCCCCATGATACGCTTTACAAGTTCACTGCCTTCTTTGGTTCGAAGTTCAATCACCAAATCTAAAGTGTCCGAAGTCATGTTGCGGGACTTTACCTTCACATACTTGGTTCCCTTATTGATTTCTTCCAGAATCGCTTTCTCCACATCCAAATCGCTTGCATTGATTACCAGAATCATCGGCGCTTTGGCTACGGGAAGTAGTTGCAGAACAAGGATTCCAACGGTTACCACCACGGATAGAATTACCGCTATTTCCGCAAATCCGGCACCACAAATAATACCCACACTGATAGACCAGAATAAAAACATCAAATCCATGGGGTCTTTGATTGCCGTTCGAAATCTTACGATGGAGAGGGCACCTACCATACCTAAAGATACCACTACACTGGACTGCATGGTCAGAATGATGGCCGCCGTAATTACCGCAATCCCTGCCAGGGCAATGTTAAAACTCTTGGAATAAAAGGTCTTCCTTGTTGTGATACGGTATACAAAGAATATATACAACGCCAAAGCACAGACAATTGCAAAGGTTACTGCAATGGTTGTGGTATTAATATCCATATCCGTATAGCCCTCAAGAAAGGACTTTTTAAAAATATCTTTAAAACTCATACTGATTCTCCCTCATCTATAAAGTGAATTTTCTGCATAAATAATATTTGGAAAACGTTGTCTGCCGCAAATCTTTTAACTGTAGATTCGTGTAAATATAATCCGGCAAAAGTTCATCATATTTTACTTCAAGCAGTTGCTGCCCGGCAGGCATAATGGGACGCTTGGGTATATCTGCATTCAGAAATTTGTCCACCGCTTTGGATGCTGAAATATTCCGGTCCAGTGTCACTCTCACATTCCCAAGCTTGTACACATAAGGAATTCTTTCATATTCCACGATTACCACCGGCTTAAACTTCCTTGTCATCATCAGATACGTAAACTTCTGAAGAAGCTCCGGCTGATTTGCTACATCTCTAAGGTACTGCCCCTTCATTAAGGTTTTGGTCTGCTCAATGCTCAGGGAACAGGAAGTTTTATAAATTTTACCGTGCTCTTTTCTTTTACATTCCAAAGATATTTTGTCGGTGGAATGATTGTAGATTCGAATGCGGAACTTCTCTCTCGGGTCCGTTCCGTCTTCATTCTCATAATAGCAGCGGTTATTATAATCGTCAAAATAAAGACTTCTGATATTGTAAATACCTGTTTCCTGCACATGCTTATCCAGAGGCATCAGGTGCTCCAACCGGTTTTGTAGCATCTTCATCTGAGCCGTACTGATTAAGTACTTTAATTCATGCCGAAACAGCGGTTTCTGATTACTATTCATATATTACTACACTTTCTCGGATTCCGGCGATATTATTCGCCACTTATGTTCTCCCACTTTGCATAGATATCCAGGTCTTTTGTAACCGGTTGTGTGATATCAAACGGAAGGTCGGTTGCTTTATCATACCAGCCCGTAAAATACATTGTATCAAACTCCGGCAAATCAGGCAATTCCTTCATGCATTCCCCGGGTTTCACCGCATAATATAAAAATACACCACCAAGGCCGGAATCCACACTAACCGTATGATATTCCTCACCGTTTAACCAGACATCTGTCAAAAATTCCTTACGCTCCGTAAGAAAGTCTGTCATCACTATAACTTCCGAATCCATGGTTTCTCCGGAAGAAGCAAACCAGCGGATTTGATTCATATCCGAAGCGGTTCTGATTTCTTCTGCGTAGGAAGGAATCATTTCGTTTACCAGCACCTCAATCTGCTCCAAGTGCCTATCTGCGTAAACTTCCCTCAGGCGGTTATAAAATTCTTCCTTCTGATACAGATTATAAAACCAAGGCGTATACACACCTACTTTTACAAACTGACGGTTTGCTACCAATGCATTGGGTTCCAGAAATTCTTCCCTTGCAACCGCGTGGTCATAGTCCCACACCGGTCCTGCATAAATAACATCTTCCGTACCTGTTCCTTCACTGTAAAAATACTGACTCAAATAGCACGCATCCACACTGGCAAATATCTCTTCCACCAGATACTTATCCACCCAGGAATCCACGTCTATCATATCCGTGTAATATTTTCCCGTAGCAAGGTCAATACCGTCTTCTGCAAGAAGGGCATTCTCTATGGACTGCCACTGCATTTTGATATTATTCTGAAGTTCCTCACTTACTTTGGATGGTTCATTGATGCGAAGCGGTTGTCCCATGGTAGTTACCACGAAAGGTGCTTCTGCTTCTTCCATTCTGCTTGCCAGTTCCATGGAAACAATGTAGCTTCCGTTACCGCTGTTATCAGGCTCACTGATATCTACACGCTCCTCATGTATTTCAATACGCTCACACAATAAATAAAGCCCGGAATACTCTCCATTTAGATACAAATCCACCCATCGGGACTCAGGGGAATAGGACATGCCTATTGCATCGGCATAATCGTATACCATTTTATTACGCATATTGGATGGGTCATCCGCATTCGCAAGTAAAATCCACTTTTCAGCCGCACCCATGCCAAGCAGGTCCGCTTCCGACTCCAGTTTCATGGCAAAAGGCTTCTTCTCAAACTGGGTCCAGGTAGAGTTTCCCCTTCCTTTCAGGGAATTCATATCGCCCTCATAATCTACGCTTCCGTCAACATTATATAAAATCATATTGCCGGCTTCTTCGTTACCTTTTTTACGATAGATATAATCCATGTCGCCGGAACGGGTCTGTATATACATGGTGGCAACATTGGCAGATTGTACAAACATTAACTGATGTTTCTCTTCCCCGCCGCGGTTTCCATAGGATAATTCATACCATTGATTCAACGCAAAGCTTTCACATGACATTCCGTCCGCCAAAAGACTTTCTCCCAAAATCACATCCTTAGAGGTTTCAAGGTTAATATATACATCTTGCATGGAAGTATAGCTTGGCAGAAATACATATAAATTGCCTTCCGCATTCTCCCAGTATTCAACCTTCTCCGTTGCCTCCTCCATGACAACTTCAAAATAAAAAGGAGTAAATTCCATGGTTTTTATCTGACTGTAGCCGATGATTGCAACCGAAATGATAAAAAATATTGTTATGATATAAATTATCGCTCTATTCTTCATGGATACTCCTTTCGTGGTTTTCTTTCATGTCTATGATATATCAGGTTAATCTTTTTTACAAGTTAGACATATCCATATGCTCCCAAAAGAGCGGAGCTTATAAAATACGGATAAGCATATAAATGCCTAACAATAGAACAAACGGTAAGATACAAAAAGAAGCGGCAAGATGCATTATCTCGCCGCTTTACATTTTATTTCAAATTCATTTGTGCCGGATTATCCTTCAATCTTCCGTCTTCGTAATATCCGGAACCGTGACAGGAACACTCCCAGGAAGACTCTTCCGGGTTCCAATCCAACTTGCAGCCCATATGGCGGCATCTTCTCTCTTTCGATGCAAATAACCCTTTGCTAAGTCCCGTAACACTCTCCCAAATATCAATCAGTAAATTCTTGATACCTGCTCTAAAATGAATTCTCTGAGGTGTGAAAATATTCTTCTTGCCATCAGATGTACCACAAATTTCATCACTGATGACTTGCGCGGCAATCATCGAGGTTGTCATTCCCCACTTTTTAAAACCGGTTGCCACATACCAATGCGGGCGAAACACAGAATATTTACCGATAAAAGGTATTTCATCATGGGGCATGCAATCCTGGGCAGACCATGCATATGCCACCTCGGCATCAGGATAATATAATTTTGCCTGCTTGCGTAAAAAAGAATATCCTAACAATTCGCCTTTCTTTTGCTTGCATTTACACTTCCCGGTTCTATGACCGCCACCGCCAAGCAAAAGAAAATCTCCGGCACTTCTGAATGACAATCCGCCTTCATCAATGCCATAATACATTCCTTGCATTTCCGCTTGGTTTGCAAGGGCAAGGGCATAGCTTCGCTCCTGATGCTGCCGCAAAAAATAAAAGCCCGGAATATTGGTAATCGGATAATGCGTTGCAAAAATAATATTTTCAGCCTCAATATGTCCTTTATCGGTATATACCATATTCTGTTTTACCGATAATACCTTGGTATGCTCATAGATTATCAATTCTTCTGCCAGAGCCTTAATAAACTCTAACGGGTGAAACTGCGCTTGATTGGGGAAACAGATGGCTGCTTTAACCCGAAAAGGAAGGTCACGAAACAGGTTTTCCCTGACATCACTAAGTTTCGCTCCCTCTTTGTCGTTTCTTCCGTTTCTCGAAATCATCTGTGCATCTTCATCTATCCATACAGCCTCAATTCCCAGCATTCGAACCGCTTCCAGTTCTCGGCGTAATTTCTCAACGCCCTCTTTGCAACAGGTATATAAATATGCCGATTTCTTCTCAAAATGACAGTCAATATTTTCTTCCTTAATGATCTGCTCAAAAGACTGAATTGCCTGCTCATTGGCAGCGGAATAAATGCACGCCTGCTCTTTTCCTACCAGACGAATCATTCTGTCATAAAACAAAGCATGCTGGCTTGTAATTTTGGCCGTAGTATTACCGGTTTGCCCGGACGCGATTTGTGCCGCTTCCACCACAATCACTTCCTGCCCCTTCTGCTGTAAAAACCACGCCGTAAGAATCCCAGCCATTCCGGCGCCGATTATAACGTTTTGAACTTGTAGATTTCCCGATAACTCTGTTCTCTCGGACATCTTGACTTCTGATTTCCAAATTGATTTCATAGAAACACTCTCCTTTTTAAGAGTAGTATTTCCGTTTCCACAGGATATATCCTTATATCAGTGAGGTGCAAAACTCTGCTATCTTGGTTTCGTCTTCCTCTTTGACATTGTCCTTGGGATCTACCAATATCAATTCTGCTTCAAAGGCTTCAATGCCAATGTGTTTCTTTAACTTATTAAGTGCCTTATCTGCTCCACCACCGCTAAAGCATGCGAACACTGCGACTTTTTTATCTTTTACCGCAGGATTCTCATCTATAAAAGTTCTGATAGGCGGTGTAAAAGTACTTGCCCATACCGGTGTTCCGAAAATAATTCGTTCGTATTGCGTAACATCAAATTCATAGGGTTGTAATGTCGGCGTCTCTGCCATAACAGCACTTTTACCGCCCCAAAAGAATTTCTTAAAACCCTTATCAGGATAAGCCTTCTCGGGCTCGATACGAATGACGTCTACTTCACAGGATGCTTTTAATTTGTTTACGATTTTATCGGCTGTGTACTGTGTGTTTCCTTCTAATGAATAATATACGATTGCGGTTTTCATTTCTTTGTCTGCTCCTTAAGAAATTATTAGTTTATGAATATGTATTTATAATAATCACCGAAGTAGCTATTGTCAAATTGGGGATTCGGCATAAGAACAGCAATAATATAATGCCTTTTCTACTCGTAAAAAGGGTACATATCATTTCACGGGAGCCTTAATTTTATTGTATAATTACTCGTGATGGTAGCAACTCGGCATGAAACAACGGTACGTCCACCTTCACGGTCCGATTTTGCTTATTTAGAAACTTATTTGTTACGGTTTTTGCCGTTTTTTGACTCATATTATGGGTATTTTACCTATTATTTAGCCTTTTTCC
>CAZYVY010000017.1:0-33340 GCA_964651555.1 uncultured Lachnospiraceae bacterium
CAGCGACTTTGTATGAAAAGTTAGGTTATCCCGTAATTCCTACAGGAGCAGAAGAACGACACGACATTATTCAGGCAATTACCTTAGGTTCGCCTGAGGCAGTTATCGCATTCTGTCAGGGAATCCAGAAATCATCTCCCGTGGATAGTCACGTATTTGCAGAGCCTTGGGCAATGCCCGGTTATGACAGTGATGTGATTATGGCTGCCGGTGCCTTTGTGTCCGGCTCTTCCATTGAATTGAGTGCAGATGCGCCCATCAAAGAGCCTTATGCGGTATATTTTCAGGGTGGACTGACCTGGCCCCATGCCAAGTATGGTATAATGATGTCCATGCAATCGTTGATTAACGCAGGCATTCTTGCAGTGGATGAAAAGAACGGCAGAATCATACGCATGTAATCCGGTTTACGGAATAGTTAGCACAAGCAGTGAATGGCGAATCCGTAAATGGCATTTGCGAAAAATGTAATTTTTGAACAAAGAATGAAGTCGAAAATTTTTCATGATATTTGGTATACATGATTTTTTTTCTATGATAAAATAACTATGTTCATACAAAACAATAGTATTTGCTTTTACAGTAAACATTGTATACAACATATAGTCATTTTGACGAATTAATAAATTACCAAAGAAAGGGGTAACGTTATGAGCAATAACGTTTTCGGTATTGATTTAGGTACCAGTAATATTCGAATTTTTAATGAGCGTTCTTCCACAACTATGGTAGAGAAGAATATGATTGCGATTGAAAACAAAAATAATGTATTTGCATATGGTGATTCTGCATTTGATATGTATGAAAAAGCACCGGATAACATCCAGATTACCTATCCGCTTACCAGTGGTGTTATAGCAGATATTAAAAATATGCAGATTCTCTTAAAATATTTTATTAGTGATGTTTCCAAAGGGAATTTTAAGAATTCCGAATATTATATTGCAGTTCCTACCGACGTAACCGAGGTGGAAAAGAGAGCATTCTATGATTTGATTAAGGAATCTAATTTAAAAGCCAAAAAAATCATGATGGTTGAGAAGGCGGTTGCCAACGGAATAGGTCTTGGTATTGATGTGAAGAATTCCCAAGGTGTTATGATTGTTGACGTAGGTTATAATACTACAGAAATCTCAATTTTATCCCTTGGCGGTATTGTTCTAAGTAAATTAATTAAAACAGGTGGTTTTAAGTTTGATGATGCAATCCGTGCAGCGGTCAGAAGAGAATATAATCTTTTAATCGGATATAAATCCGCAGAAAAATTAAAAATAAATCTTCGTGAATTAAAGCAGAAAAAAGAAAAAGCAATTGTTTATGGCAGGGACATTGTTTCGGGACTTCCCATGGAACGTGAAATTTCTACCGAACTGGTGGATGAATGCTTAAGAGAACATTTCAAATCCATTATTGATAATGTCAAAATTATTTTGGAACGTACCCCGCCTGAATTATCAGCAGACATATATCGCCATGGTCTGTATTTAACCGGTGGCGGCTCCCTGGTAAGTGATTTTGGAAGTATTCTTGCCAACGGAACCGGATTAAAGGTTAACGTAGCAGATGATGCCGTGGAAAGTGTAATTAACGGTCTTACAGAAATCATTAAAAATGATAAGTTTAAGTCCGTAGCATATATACGATAAAAGGAAAGTATTAACATGAGCCCTCTTGTAAAAAGAAAAAAAGAGAGATTTAAATTACCGGTAAAATATTGGCTTTTGATTCTTACAATCATCAGCGTAGCTTTGATGTTCTTTACTTTTATGACAGATTTTAAATTTACACCCGGTAATTATATTGTAGGATATACCTTTGTTCCGTTTCAGAACGGTTTAAGCAAAATTGGTGGCTATTTATCTGATAAGGCAGAACTTTTGGCACAAATCAATGAATTAATCGACGAAAATGAAGCATTACAGCAGCAGGTAGACGAACTTACCATTGAAAATACTGCATTAATGCAGGAAAAATTTGAACTTAATACTTTAAGAACCCTCTATGACCTTGACCGGCAATATTCGGATTATGATAAAACCGGAGCAAGAATCATTATGGGAGGCTCAAGTAACTGGTTTGACAGTTTTGTTATTAACAAAGGTGAAAACGACGGTCTTGAAGTTAATATGAATGTTATGGCCGGTAGCGGTCTTGTGGGAAGAATAGTGGAAACAGGTCCGAATTGGGCCCAGATTACATCCATTATTGATGATACATCCAATGTAAGCGCCACAGTACTTTCCACATCTGATAATCTGATTGTTTCCGGTGATTTGGAATCTATGGAAAATGGCTATATTCGTTTTAGCCAGCTTGTTGACAAGGATAATCAGGTTGTTGTAGGAGACAAGGTTGTGACATCCGATATCAGTGACCGTTATCTTCCCGGAATTTTAATCGGATATATCAGTTACATAGAAGATGATTCTAACCACTTAACCAAATCAGGTTATATTACACCTGCGGTTGATTTTGAACATTTAAGTGAAGTGCTGATTATTACGGAACAGAAGCAAACCATAGAATAAGGCAGAGTCATGAAAAAAATCCTTACTACCATTTTGTTGATTTTTATATCGTTTATTTTGCAGTGTACCGTGTTCAGGGCATTGTCTATTGAAGGGATTGTTCCAAACATCCTGATTATTTTGACTGCCTGTGCCGGTTTTATGCAGGGAGAGCGTTATGGTGTATTTACCGGCTTCTTTTGCGGACTGCTTTTAGATATTTTCTTTTTTGAATTTATCGGTTTTTTTGCGCTTTTATATATGTATATAGGTTATATCAACGGCTTATTCCATAATATTTTTTATCCGGATGATGTAAAGTTACCATTGATTATGGTAACGGTAAGCGACCTTATCTATTCAGTGGTTGTTTATCTTTTATTGTTCCTTTTACGCGGAAGATTTCACTTTGGTTATTATTTTTTAAATATCATTCTTCCGGAATTATTGTATACCATACTGATTGCGGTATTAATTTATCCGTTATTGCTATTATTGACACATAAATTTGAACAGGCCGATAAAGAGGAGTAATTGTTTTGTTAAATAAATGGAAAGAAAACATAATTACAATTATTACATCCAGGCTTTTTGTCCTGCTGGTTGCCTTTGTTTTACTTTGTCTGGTATTAATTTATCGTTTATTTGATTTACAGATTGTAAAAGGTGAAGATTATTTAAATAATTTTCAGTTAAAAATTGTAAGAGAACGTTCATTATCCAGTACCAGAGGTAATATTTACGATTGTGACGGAAATCTTCTTGCCTATAATGAATTGGCATATAACGTCACAATAGAAGATGTTTTTGAATCCGGCAGTGATAAAAACGCAACGTTAAACGATACCATATACCGTTTAATTAAACTGATTGAACAATGTGGTGACTCCGTAATCAGCGACTTCAGTATTCGCGTGAATGAAGACAATGAATACGTATATTCGGTGGAAGGGACTAAATTACAACGTTTTCTGGCGGATATTTACGGAAAAACCTATATCTCGGATTTGGATTATGATGAAAAAACCGCAACCCCGGAAGATGTTATAAACTATCTATGTTCCCGTTCAAAGTATGGAATAGGTTATTACGAGGATCCTGATGATAAATCCTCTTTTGTACCCGGAGGCGGATATACTAAACAGGAAATTATCCAGATTATCACTATCCGTTATGCGTTGTCGTTAAACAGTTATCAGAAATACATTGCTACAACCGTAGCTAATGATATTTCAGAAGAAACCCTGGCTGTTGTTATGGAACATAGCGATGAATTACAAGGGGTAAGTATTGCTCAGGATACTATACGTAAATATAATAATTCAATATATTTTTCACAGATTATCGGTTATACCGGTAAGATTTCCACAGAAGAATATGAGACCCTTTCTGCCGAAAATGATAACTATACCTTAAATGATTATGTAGGTAAAACCGGCATCGAACAATCCATGGAAAGTTATCTGCAAGGGACCAAAGGCTCCGAGACAATTTATGTTGACAACCTTGGCAAAATTATTGAAACTGCCAATTATGTGGAGCCTATAGCCGGTAATGATATCTATCTTACCATAGACAGTGATTTACAAATTGCCGTATATAACATTCTTGAGCAGAAAATTGCCGGTATTTTAGTCGCTAAAATCCAAAATACCAAAACCAGTCCGGAAGACGCGGATTCCAATGATATGTATATTCCGATAGATGATGTTTATTTTGCATTATTTAACAATAATGTAATCGACACCTCGCGGTTTTCCAAAACATATGCAAGTGAAACCGAAAAAGAAATATATGAAACATTTTTAACCAAAAAAGAAAATGTTTCCATAGAACTTCGTAAAGAATTAACAGAAACTGCAACACCATATAACCGCTTATCCAAGGAATACCAGACATACGAAAGTTATATCGTAAGTTTATTATCATCCAGTAACCACGGTGTTTTAATCAAGGATGAAATTGATAAAACCGATGCTACATACCTTGCGTGGACAAGAGATGAAACCATCAGCTTAAAAGAGTATTTAACCTATGCAATATCCATGAATTGGGTTGATACCACAAAATTAAATCTTGATGTAAAATATTCAGATTCCGATGAAATTTATGTCGGACTTGTGGATTACATCATTGATGAGTTACAAAATAATACCGAATTTAATAAAAAACTTTACAAATACATGATTGCAAACAATACCATTACAGGCAAACAGATTTGTATCGTTTTATGGGATCAGGATATAATTAATGTAGAAGAATCCATGATTACCGGTTTAAAATCCGGCAGAATATCGGCCTATAATTTTATGATTCATTGCATTTCCAATTTGGAAATCACGCCGGCACAGTTAGCTTTAGACCCTTGTTCCGGTTCCTGCGTTATTACAGATACCAATACCGGAGATGTAAAAGCGCTGGTTTCATATCCCGGATATGATAATAACCGGCTGGCTAATTCTGCTGATGCGGAATATCTTGCGCAATTAAACAGTGATTTATCCAAACCGTTATGGAATTATGCCACACAAAATGTCAGTGCGCCCGGTTCCACCCTGAAAATGCTGGTTGCGGTTGCGGGTTTGGAAGAAGGCGTCATTACCTTAAATGAAGATATCGAGTGTAGCGGCAGTTTTACCAAGTTAACAGGAACCGTACATAATTGTTGGATTTATCCCGGCAGACACGGACGTGTGGATGTAACAGAAGCAATAGCTCATTCATGTAACGGATTCTTTTATGAGGTAGGATACCGTATGGCTCAGGATGAAGACGGATATAATGCAACCGTTGGTACAGATACTTTAGCAAAGTATGTTGATTTATTTGGACTAAGCGAAACTTCCGGTGTAGAAATATCCGAGACAACACCTCAGGTTTCAGATGCATTTCCTGTACCTTCCGCTATCGGTCAGGGTACCCATGCATATACAACTGTAGGACTTGCGCGTTATGTAACAGCAGTTGCCAACAGCGGTACCGTTTATCAGTTAACTTTGGTTGATAAAGTAACTGATACAAACGGCAACTTAAAATTTGATTACTCGGCAGAAGTCAGAAATACCATAAATTTAGCTGACGACGTCTGGGATGCTGTGCATGAAGGAATGCGTCAGGTTGTGGAACGAAAGGCTTATTTTTCTGAATTGGCAGTGGAAGTGGCAGGTAAAACAGGTACTGCACAGGAAACCAGTTCCCGTTCTGACCATGCGCTTTTTGTCGGCTATGCACCCTATAATAATCCGGAAATTGCTATAGCAACCCGAGTATTAAATGGTTATACATCAGATTATGCTGCACAGATTACCAAAGATATTATTGTATATTATTATGGTCTTGCAGAAGAAGATGAAATCATTACAGGAACTGCTGATCAGCCATTAACCACTACATCCACGGGAGACTAATCAGAACGGAGGCTTTCCTTTATGAGTAACGCAGTCAGAATCAAAAATACATCCGAAGGTATGACTGTATATTTGAATCAGGAACTCGAATTTCAGGTGCTTTTATCCGAAATCCAAAAGAAATTTGGAGAATCGGCCAAATTCTTCGGTAATGCCAAAACGATATTATCATTAAAAGGCAGAGAATTATCCGAGGAAGAAGAAGAAAAAATTATACAGGTTATTTCGGCTTCAACTAATTTAGATATTGTTTATCTTTTGGATGATACAAAAGAAGAAGTGGTTACCCAACAGGAAGCAGAAGAGGAAGTACCTGCAGAAACACCGAAAGAAGAAAGAGTATATTTTCATAAAAAGAGTGTATCTGCCGGAGAAATTATTAAAGCCGATAAGGATTTAGTTATTCTTGGTAATGTTGCTCCGGGAGCAACATTGATTTCAACAAACAGCATTTTCGTTTATGGCGGGCTTTATGGTGAGGCATACGCAGGCGTAGATAACGGTAATGATTTTGTTATTACAGCTCTTGATTTTTCACCGGAGAAAATCAGCATAGGCCGATTGGAATACACAGGTAAAAAAGTTGCAAAATGGAAGCTGAAGTCACATTTTGAGCCTCAGATTGCATATGTAAGAGACAAAAAAATCAAAACAGAACAAATCACCAAAGAATTACTGAATAGTCTTGTCTAGACATATCAGATGACAAATATTTCAATAATACGTTCACATTCTCTTTAAAAGGGAATGTAGAAAATGGAGGATTGTATGAGTGAAGTAATTGTCGTTACGTCAGGAAAAGGCGGTGTTGGTAAGACCACAACATCAGCAAATGTCGGTACAGGTCTGGCATCTTTGGGTAAAAAGGTTGTTTTAATTGATACGGATATCGGATTAAGAAACTTAGACGTTGTCATGGGGCTTGAAAACCGAATCGTATACAATTTGGTAGATGTGGTAGAAGGGAACTGCCGCATAAAACAGGCATTGATTAAAGATAAGCGTTATCCTTCCCTTTATCTTATGCCTTCTGCACAAACCAGGGACAAATCCTCGGTAAATCCCGGACAAATGATAAAAATGATACATGCATTAAAAGAACAGTTTGATTATATCATTCTGGATTGTCCTGCAGGCATTGAACAAGGCTTTCAAAATGCTATTGCTGCTGCAGACAGGGCAATTGTCGTAACCACCCCTGAGGTATCTGCCATCCGTGATGCAGACCGGATTGTAGGTTTGCTGGAAGCCAATGATTTTACACAAATTGATTTGGTGGTTAACAGGGTAAGAAATGACTTAATCAAACGTGGGGACATGATGTCGGTAGATGATGTTGTGGATATTTTATCCATTCCGCTGTTGGGCTTTGTTCCTGACGATGAAAATGTTGTTATTTCTACAAATCAGGGTGAGCCTTTGGTGGGTTCCAATACATATGCCGGTATTGCGTACATGAATATTACAAAACGTGTTACTGGTGAAGAAGTACCACCTATGGAATTCCCCAAAACCATAACTTTTTGGACACGGATTTCCGGTATTTTCAAAAAGAAACAGGAGGTGTAATCAATGAAGAATATATTTTCTGTTTTTAAAAGAAAAAAATCCAGCGAAATAGCAAAAGACCGTTTGAAAATTTTATTGATTTCAGACCGTGTAAACTGTTCCCCCGAAACAATGGAGCGCATCAAAGCAGATATTGCCGAAGTAATCTCAAAATATATGAAAATTGATGTTAATTCCATGGAAATTCAGATTTCCAAAACCGGAATGAAGAGCATAAACAATACCAAAACACCTACATTGTATGCCAACATTCCCATTTTAGACATACGAAACAAGTAATTTCGGAGATAAAATATGCTAAAAAAATACCGTTTAAAAGATTACAACTTCAGACTGGTATTTATGTTGATAGCTTTAACCATAATAGGTGTTTTGGCTGTTGGCAGTGCCGAAAAAGATCTTCAGCAAAAACAGTTAATCGGGTTTTTGCTGGGGCTCTTTCTGATGGTGGTTATATCTTTGTTTGATTACGGGATTTTTCTGAAATTCTGGTGGGTAATGTATGCGCTAAATGCTGTCCTGCTCATTCTTGTATTGGCTATCGGTGTTGAAGTAAACAATGCAAGGAGATGGTTAGACTTCGGTATTCAGTTCCAGCCTTCTGAATTAGCAAAAATTCTATTGATTCTATTCTTTGCAAAGTTTATAATGAAATATGAGGAAAAGCTTAATGATATAAAGATTTTATTCTTTGCTATTGTATTGGTGATTCCACCTTTGGTAATGATTTTAAAACAGCCGGATTTATCTACAACCATTATGATTTTTCTGGTTTTCTGTACCATGTTTTTTGTGGGTGGAATTTCTTATAAATATGTTTTGGGTGTATTGGGAATTGCCATTCCGTCAGCCATTATTTTATTTGTACAGATTTTACAACCTGATCAGCAGATTATTGAAAGTTATCAAAGACTCCGAATTATGGCATGGCTGCATCCGGAAGATTATGCAACAACTCAGGCATATCAGCAGTTGAATGCGATTATGGCAATAGGTTCCGGACAGTTAACCGGAAAAGGTTTAAATAATAATGTGGTCAATTCCGTTAAAAACGGTAATTTTATATCTGAGCCGCAAACAGACTTTATTTTTACCATAATCGGTGAAGAACTTGGTTTTATCGGTAGTGCATTGGTGGTTATTCTGATTGTGGGTATTGCTATTGAATGCATTATCATTTCATATAAAGCAAAAGATACCGCCGGCAAAGTGATTGCTGCCGGAATGGGGGCTTTGGTAGGCTTTCAGGGTATATTAAATATATGTGTAAATACAGGATTGCTTCCGAATACCGGTATTCCCCTGCCTTTTGTAAGCGCAGGGCTGACATCTCTGGTTACGTTATATATCGGTATGGGTTTTGTGCTGAATGTAGGATTGCAATGTGTAAGAAAATATAATAATTAAATGGGGTTATCATTGTATTGGAGGGGCGTATGAATATTGCTTTGATTGCGCATGATGCGAAGAAAAAACTGATGCAGAATTTCTGCATTGCATACAGGGGTATTTTATGTAAAAATGAATTATTTGCTACCGGAACTACAGGAAGATTGGTAGAAGAGGTTACTAATCTTACCATTCATAAGTTTCTTGCCGGACATTTAGGGGGCGAGAAACAAATCGGTGCACAGATTGAGCACAATCAGATTGATTTGGTGATTTTCTTGCGTGACCCGTTGAATCCCAAATCCCATGAGCCGGATGTAAATAATGTAGTAAAATTATGCGATATGCATAATATTCCTTTAGCAACAAACCTTGCGACCGCAGAACTTTTGATTAAGTCATTAGACAGAGGAGATTTAGAGTGGCGTGAAATGTATAAATAAGTTAGTTTCCATTCTTTTAATTGCATGTTGTATGTTGCCGCTTTTTGGCTGTGGCGGAGAAGATGTTTCTTTTGCTTATTCCAGACAAATGCCAACATCGGCCTATATGATTACCAATACATCTTTTCAGGATGACACCCTGACGTCATTTTCCGGGGATTTGTGTGTTGACAGCAGGTCACAGATTCCTATGACCGGTGTATCTTTGGAATATTCTTATGCTTCGGGTCTTTTTGATTTAAATAACAAAGAGATTCTTTACGGACAGAATATTTATGAGCAACTTCCCCCTGCAAGCTTAACCAAAGTAATGACAGCGCTTGTTGCTTTAAAATATGGTAATCTTGAAGATGAAATTATTGTAACCGAAAATTGTAAAATTACCGAATCAGGAGCTCAGGTGTTTGGTTTTAAGGCCGGAGATGTAATAACTCTGGATCAGGCACTGAATGTTTTGCTTTTGTATTCTGCAAACGACGCCGGTCTGATTATTGCAGAGCACATAGGCGGAAGTGTTGAAAATTTCAGTGCAATGATGAACGAAGAAGCCAAAGCCTTGGGCGCAACAGGTTCAAATTTCGTTAATCCCCACGGTCTTACGGCGGAAAATCATTATACAACAATTTATGATTTATACTTAATCTTTAATGAAGTATTACAATATGAACGTTTCCGTGAAATCATTCAATTGACATCATATACATCTGTATATTATGACGGTAACGGTAACCAGAAAACCATCGACGTTTCTTCCACAAATCAATATTTTATGGGGAATGTGGAAGCACCGGAGAATATTACCGTATTAGGTGGTAAAACGGGAACAACTAATGCAGCCGGAAACTGCTTAATTCTTTATGCAAAAGACAAATCCGGCAATCCGTTTATTTCTATTATTTTAAGAGCGGATACAAGACAGAATTTATATAATGATATGAATCTTTTATTAGAAGCAACCGGGAAATAATCATATATATTTCATAGATATTCCGATATAAAACAGTTGTCTTTTTTGCTCATATCGACTATAATAAGAGAAGGTAGAAAAACTCCTTTTCTTCCAAAAAACGAATAACATTTTTACATAATATAAAATGTTAAAAATTATACTACGGGGGTGTATGTCATTATGGTTCGTATGATTATTGGCGATAATGGTAAGGGGAAATCCAAAGTTTTACTTGAGAAAGTAAACGGTGAGGTGAAAGAGGTTTTGGGTAACGTTGTGTTCCTGGATTCTTCCACAAAGCATATGTATGAATTGAATAATAAAATCCGTCTGATCAATGTATCAGAATATTTCGTGAAAAACAGTGATATGTTCCTTGGTTTCTTATCAGGAATTATTTCACAGGATCATGATTTGCAACAGATGTATTTTGATAATTTTCTTGAGTTGGCAAATTGTTCTGTAGACGATTTGGTAAATGTAATTTCTGAACTTGAATCAATCAGCGAGAAATTTGCTGTTGATATGTATCTTTCCGTGTCTACATCTAAGGGTGCTATCCCTGAAGCAGTAAAAGACAGGGTTATGGTAGAACTTTAAAACGAAAACATTAAGCCTCGGAAGGCTCCGGGGCTTTTTTATGTAATAAACAAAAAAGGTTAATGTTTATGAGTCCAAGACAAAACACAAACAAAGTAGTTCGATATCGAAAACCGCTTAATATCAACATAGGTATGATTATTTTCATTGTATTAGCAGCCTATGTTGCTATTTGTGTTGTCCTTTATTTCCGTTCAAATCCGATTGTCGGATACGAAGTAAAAACCGGTTCTTTATCTGTATCCAATGTTTATAACGGAGTTATTATCCGCGATGAACAGATAGTAAATACCCAAAATGCCGGTTATGTCAATTATTATGCCCGCGAAAGCGAAAAAGTAGCTTGCGGCGATTTGGTATATACGGTAGACGGAAGTGGTAAACTTATGGAAATGTTGCAGTCAGATACCTTAGGAGAAAATACATTAACCAATAATGATTTAACCGAAATTAAGGGTGATATTGTTAGTTTTGCCAAAGATTTTCAGCCTGATAATTTTGATGATGTTTATGATTTTAAATATAACTTACAGGGAACTTCGTTAAAACTTGCAAATTTAAATATTTTAAACAGTATAGATACTATTCAGGGTGGAACATTAGGCACTTCGGTAAAGTTATGTAATGCGCCGCGAAGCGGTTATGTTGTATATAATACGGATGGTTATGAAGATTTAAAGACAAGTGATGTAACCTCAGCTACTTTTAACAAAGATAATTACGAAAAAGTACAGCTGATCAACAATGAATTGGTTGCTCCCGGAGATGCCGTATACAAATTTGTCACCTCTGAAATTTGGTCAATTGTAATTCCTGTTACCAAAGAAAGAGCATTGGAATTAGAAGAAGAAGAGTATGTACAGGTACGTTTTCTAAAGACGCAGGATGTTTCGTGGGCATCAACACAAACACATCAGGTTGGTGAAGATTATTTTTGCATTTTGCAATTTAATAATTCTGTGGTAAATTTCTGCACAGAGAGATTTATTGACATTGAATTAATCACGGAAGAAGACCAGGGATTAAAAATTCCCAATTCCTCTATTGCAGAGAAAGAATTTTTCCTGATTCCCAAAGACTTTATGACCGGTGAAGCAGGTTCGGATGGCACATATCGTTTCTTAAAAGAAACATACATGGAAGACGGAACCCTTTCTGTTGAAACAATAGAGTTAACCATATATAGTGAAACAGAAGATGATTATTATGTCAGTGACAGTACACTTCATATCGGTGATTATCTTGTACAGGAAAATTCCGGCGAAAAATATGCTATTAGCAAAAAAGCAACATTAATCGGCGTATATAATATGAACAAGGGATATGCTGATTTCCGTCAAATCATTATTTTATATCAGAACGAAGAGTATGCTATTGTGAAATCCAATACAGATTATGGATTAAATGCATATGATTATATTGTTCTGGATGCATCCAGTGTTTCTGATGATGCTCTGATTTATGAATAATGCAGAAAGGCAGGATAAAAATGTCAGATTCTGTTTTAAAAGAAAACTATGCAAAAGTATTAAACAATGTAAATAATGCCTGTGCACGTGCAGGGCGGTCCATGGATGATGTCACTTTGATTGCCGTCAGTAAAACCAAGCCTGTGGAAATGCTGCGGGAAGTTTATGAATGTGGTTGTCGCGATTTTGGCGAGAATAAAGTTCAGGAAATTATGGATAAGTATGAGAAGCTTCCTTCTGATATACGTTGGCATATGATTGGACATTTACAGACTAATAAAGTAAAGTACATTGTTGATAAAGTTTATATGATACATAGTGTTGACAGCCTGAAACTGGCAAAAGAAATCAGCAAAGAAGCTGTAAAGAAGAATGTTACGGTAAAAATTCTTTTAGAAGTTAACGTGGCAAAAGAAGAAACAAAGTTTGGTTTGTTGACTGAAGAAGTTTTAGATTTTTACAAAGAGGTTGTTGACTTGCCCGGTCTAAAAGTGTGTGGTTTGATGACAATTGCACCATATGTAGAAAATTCCGAAGAAAATCGTCAACATTTTGTAAATTTAAAGCAATTAATGGTTGACATAGTAGACGAAAAAACTGATAATATAAGTGTCGGTGAATTATCTATGGGTATGACCGGAGATTATGAGGTTGCCATTGAAGAAGGTGCAACCTATGTAAGAGTTGGCACCGGTATTTTCGGTGAAAGAAATTATGCTGTATAAAAGATTTATTGAAGTGATTAAAAGGAGAATGTAACATGGGTGTAATGGACAAGTTTTTAAATGCAATGCAGTTAAATGACAACACATATGATAATGATGAAGATTATTATGATGAAGGAATCGATGAGGAAGCAGTTCCTGTCAAGGTAGTTGCAAAGCAGGATGAGGATGTAGCAGACGAAAAGCCAAAGAAATCCATTTCCAAAGTAACTCCTATGAAACAAAACAGAAGAACCGGTAGTGTAAATGGAGGCGGTATGCAAGTTTGTGTTATTAGACCCACATCAATTGAAGAATGTCGTGAAATTACAGATACATTATTAAGTAATCGTACTGTTGTGTTGAATCTGGAAGGTTTAGATGTAGATATTGCTCAGCGAATTATTGACTTTACATCAGGTTCCTGTTATGCAATGTCAGGAAACATGCAGAAGATTTCACATTATATTTTTATTATCACACCGAAGTCTGTTGATATTTCGGGTGATTTCCAGGATATTATCAATGGCTCCATTGATGTTCCCGATATACAGCAGTAACAAAGTAAACGAACATATAAACTTCCCGTTATACTGCGGGAAGTTTTTTACCTTATAAATAAAAACAAAAAAGGAAAGATAACTATTATGTGTGAAACAATCTATGTGGAAAAAAATAAATCCAGCCGCTTTGGTATTCATTTTTATGAGGATTCTACCCGGTGGAATGTATTTTGTAGCAATTGCGGTATTGCAAATCATAAATATGCTGTAATTTGCAATACATCACTTCTCAAAGAAGAATGGCACACTTTAGCTACAACATTAGGTAATATCTTAACATTAGACAGAAATGACTCTACTGTTGAAACAAAAATAAGAAACTTTATAGATGATAACAAGGATTGTACTTTTATTCTGTTTAGTGAACCTTTTATTATGGAAGCCATGCAAACGGTTATTACCTCTGATGACAGTAAATTATCTTATGTTATTATACCTGTTACCCCCTTTGCTTTCTTTGATGCAGTATCCTTGCGCCCTCAAACCGATAAAACCGGTGAACTTACAAGAAAAGAACTTTTTCCATTGGGCGTATATGTAGATATTTCCATTTTTTCAGATGCAACAACAGAAGATTTTATTGGTGGAATTGCCGCGGCATTCCGATTGGCAATTTCATATAAAACGTCTATGTTTGAATGGATGATTTATCATTTATATGAATTATTGGATTGCGAGAAAGAAGATGTTATTGAACTTTTATCCCGCGGATATATGGTTCACAAAGAACGAATCGAAAAAGATACGGCAAAAGAACGCGCCCTGCCGATTTACGGTTTGACTTTATATAAATTTTTTGCCGAAAATAAAATTGCATCTACAGAAGCAGATTTATGGGCACTTGCTATGGTTTGTCAGTCATATTTGTCATGGAAATCAGGATTATTATCAATGGAAGAGTATTATGAAATCCGTGATATGTTTGTTGCCTTTGGACTTGCAATTACGGAAACCGAGATTTCAGACAAAATTCTAATGGAGCTTATGACAAAATCGAAATATAATCTTTTGAAAGAAGACGAATCCGTCTTAATACGTAAGATTGGCAAAATAATACTACATGAATCTCTTGCAAAGGAAAAAATTGAAGAAGCATTTGGACAAATCTATTTTGACGAAGAATCAAATGATTAATGAGTGGAGACTGCAATGGAAAAGTTAAACTTTCAGGTTCCTCAGGAAATGGAAGGGGAACGTTTGGATGTTTTTGTTAATGAATGGATTGATACAGTATCCAGAAGTTATATTCAAAAATTAATTAAAGAAGGTCAAATTACCTTAAATGCCAAAACAGTAAAGCCAAGTTTTTCCGTAAAGACGGATGACGAGGTTGTGGTATGCCTTCCAGAGGCCGTAGAACCCGAAATTAAGGCTGAAAACATTCCACTTGACATTTTATACGAGGACATGGATGTTTTGGTTGTAAATAAGCCAAAAGGGATGGTTGTGCATCCGGCAGCCGGGCATTATGAAGGAACTTTGGTCAATGCACTTATGTATCATTGTAAAGATGACTTATCCGGAATTAACGGTGTGATGCGCCCCGGAATCGTACATCGTATCGACCGTGATACGACGGGTTCTTTGATTGTATGTAAAAATGATTTTTCACATCAGTCCATCGCTGCCCAATTAAAAGAACATTCCATCAAAAGAATATATAAGGCGATTATTACCGGTAATTTTGCCGAAAAAGAAGGCACCATAAATGCTCCAATCGGCAGACATCCCACAGAGCGAAAAAAAATGGCAATTCAGCCAAATGGAAGAGATGCAGTTACGCATTATAAAATTTTGGAAACTTATAATGGCTATTCATATGCTCAGTTTCAGTTAGAAACAGGCAGAACACATCAAATACGTGTGCATATGGCAGGCAAAGGACATCCCTTGTTAGGGGATATGGTTTATGGCAGCGGAAAAGATCCTTTTCATACTAATGGTCAGGTTCTTCATGCACAAACCTTAGGATTCACACATCCCAGAACCGGTGAATATATTGAAGTAAATGCACCGTTACCGGAATATTTTGAAAAGCTTTTATTGAAATTCAGAAAACAATGTTGACAATTTTTATGACAAATGATAGAGTATTGATAATCGAAAAATCCCATGAGGGAGTAGCGAGCGAATTTTTCGTAACAAGTCAACATACTGGTCATAAGACCTGGCTTGTTTTAAATTGCGAGACTCATGTATAACTTTGAAGCTATGCATGGTGTCTTTTATTCGGTAATATACCCAAGCGTAGATGAGTTATGCTTGGGTTTTTTGTATGTAAAAAACATGTAAAAAGGAGTTTTATTATGATGAATTTCTTGTTTATTTTAAGAAGCATCCTATTGGGTGCAGGCTTAGCAATGGATGCATTTAGTGTATCGGTTGCAAATGGGTTGCACGAACCCAACATGAAGAAGAGTAAAACAATCGGAATTGCCGGTGTTTTTGCATTCTTTCAGGCTTTAATGCCAATGATTGGTTGGGTCTGTATTAAGACCGTGGTGGATTATTTTCAGGCATTCGAAAAGTTTATTCCCTGGATTGCCTTGATTTTATTGGTATTCATCGGCGGTAAAATGATTTTCGAATCCGTAAAAGAAAAAAAAGAGGGTGATGAAAGTTCACCCAAAGTTGGTTTCGGTGGATTAATGATACAAGGAATAGCCACATCCATAGATGCTTTGTCCGTTGGATTTACCATAGCGGAATATAATTGGTTTATGGCACTTGTCTGTTCCCTTATCATTGCATTGGTTACTTTTATAATTTGTATTGCAGGTGTGTTTATCGGTAAAAAATTTGGAATGAAATTTTCAAATAAGGCAGAAATTATTGGCGGTATAATTTTAATTTTTATAGGTATTGAAATTTTTGTAACCGGAGTCTTCTAGAAATTAAAGAAATTGTCGTAAAACAAATAATATTATGGTATAATGTAGGAAGACATTATACCTTGGCCGAATGGCCATGGAAGATACCGTAATTACGGAGTAATTATGTTATAATGTAGGTGAACACAATGCGATAAGGGGGTATTATGATGATGAATAGTAATACAATTATTACAATCGGAAGACAATTTGGTTCCGGAGGACATGAAATCGGCGAAAAACTTGCCAAAGCATACGGTATTCCCTGTTATGATAAGGAATTGCTTGCAAGAGCCGCCAAAGAAAGCGGTTTTTGTGAAGAAATGATTAAAAATCATGATGAAAGACCCACAAACTCTTTCCTCTATAACCTGGTTATGGATACATATTCCATGGGATATTCCACCGGTGCGTATGTTGATATGCCCATAGGACAACGTGTTTTTTTGGCACAGTTTGATACCATCAAAGAAGTAGCAAAAGAGGGTGCATGTGTTATTATTGGCCGTTGTGCTGATTATGCATTGAGCGAATACGCTGATTGTCTTAATATTTTTATTTATGCTGATTTGGATGTACGTATTAAACGAATTATGGAAAAATATAATCTTTCCGAAAAAGAAGCAAAAGATATGATTACAAAGAAAGATAAACAAAGAGCAAGCTATTATAATTATTATTCAAATAAGAAATGGGGACAGTCTTCTTCATATAATCTTTCCATTGACAGCGGAGTTTTAGGTGTTGATGGAACGGTTGAATTAATAAAAAACTTTATTGATTCTGCATGTAAAAGATAATATATTTAATGTGATTAAAAAAAGAAACGGGACCGAAGATTAGTTTTCGGTCTCTTTTTTCTGAAAAAAGATGCACATATGGCTTCCAAACTACAATAGAGGAAGTGTTTTTTAGATATGCAACTCTTCGCGAAAGTCTAGTTTAACGCAGACTTAAACATTTTTCTCATAATTATATAATATTTTTATTCTTATAATTATAATTTATTAATTTATCATTTTTACACAAATAAAAACACCTTTTATCATATATTAATAATTTGTTCTAAAAGGTGCTTTTATCTAATACATTATTACATTATTTTTTCTTACCAAAAAACTTGCCCCAAAAATTTTTCCGTTTATTATCTGATTCATCAGCCTGTTTCTTTTTCATTGAAGCTGCTTTGCCTTCAGCATCCGAAACCAAATCAACAAATTCATTTTGATTTGTATCAATATAATCAACACGGATATATTTTCCTGTTTCCGTCGGCAAATCTTTTTTTGTTAGTTTTGTGACAAGCACGGTTTTAATAATTGCATAAAATACAGCAAATAAAGGAACGCCAACGATCATTCCGGTAACTCCCCACAAACCACCAAATAAGGTAATTGAAAAAATAACCCAAAAACTGGAAATTCCGGTAGATTCTCCTAAAATCTTCGGACCTAAAACATTTCCATCAAATTGCTGCAATGCAAGAATGAAAATTGCAAAATATAAACTCTGGATTGGATTGATCATAAAAATTAATAAAATACAAGGTATCGCGCCAATGAAAGGACCAAAAAACGGAATAATATTCGTCACACCAACAATCAGTCCCAATAAAACCGGATAAGGGAAGCCCAAAATCTGGCAACCGATAAAACACAAAATACCAATAATTAACGAATCTAAAAGCTTTCCAACAATAAATCCGCTAAATTTGTTATTAACCATACGAATATTTGCAATTAAAACATTTGCGGTTTTGGTATTTAAAAAACCATATGCAAGTTTCTTAAACTGGCCGGAGAACTTTTCTTTGCTGAACAACACATAAATGGAAACAATTGCGCCTATGATAATATCCCATAAAGCACTGAAAAAGCTTACAACGCCGGTAGATACTGTTGCAAGAATCTCCTGAGCTTTGGGCAATAAATAATTATTCTTCCACTCATTAAGCTGTGCTGAATAGTTCTCGAAAGAATCCATGACCCATACTTCAATATCAGGATACTTGTAAAATAAATCAGCCAGCCAGTTTTCAATATTATCTTTATACATGGATGACTGCGCATATATACTTGTCACACTCTCTCTGATTTGAGGAATTACCGTAATAATAAATGCTGTCAAAAGCGATATTACAATTGTATACGAAAGTAATATAGATAAAACTCTCATCCATTTTTGACTTTTTTCATCCAAAGGTTCACTTCTCTTCTCTTTTTTGCGAAACAAAACAAAAAATCGCTTTTCGAACCAATTGACCATCGGACAAAGTAAAAAAGCAATAATCAGACCATCAATTACCGGAAAACATATATCTACCAAATTTCTAAAAACCTGAATAAATTGTTCATTATGAAAAACAAAATAATAAAATAAAATAGCCGCTGCCAAAACGCAAAAAGCAGTTATGCCCCAATATAAATATTTCTTGTCCCATTTAAAACTCATAAAAAGACACCTTTCAAACTTTTTCTCTTGTATTAATATTTTATCAGTAAAAGAATTCTTTAATCAAATTATAAAAGAATTATTTTGAATTAAAAATATTTTACAAGATTAATTATATCATAATCCTGTTTTCTTGTGAAATTTATTATAAATTTTTTTTAATTTCTTATATATTTCTTTACCAAAATATTATAAAATGATATTGTTTAACGAAGAGTTAATAATTTTGATACATAGAAGGTGATTAAAATGAAATTACAACAGGTAATGAGCCTGACCCGCAAAGCTGTAGATGACTATCATATGATTGATGAAGGAGATAAAATTGCCATAGGAATTTCCGGTGGAAAAGACAGTCTTACCCTTCTGCACGCGTTAAATGGCTTAAAACGCTTCTATCCCAATAAATTTGATATTGTAGCCATTACTGTTGATTTAGGCTTTAAAAACATCGATTTTGAACGAATAAAGAACATGATGAATGAATTAAATGTGGAATATCATATTGTTTCTACAGATATTGCACATATTATTTTCGAGGATCGTAAAGAATCCAATCCGTGTTCGCTGTGTGCAAAAATGAGAAAAGGTGCATTAAATCAGCTGGCAAAAGAATTAGGATGTAATAAAATTGCTTATGCCCATCACAAAGACGATATTATTGAAACCATGATGATGTCACTCATCTTTGAAGGAAGAATACATACATTTTCGCCTATAACTTATCTTGACCGAATGGATTTAACCGTAATACGCCCTCTGATGTATATGAATGAGGCTGACGTAATTGGATTTGTAAATAAAAATGAACTCCCTGTGCTTAAAAGTGCATGTCCGGTAGACGGATATACCAAACGTGAATATGTAAAAGGGCTGATTAAATCAATTAACGCCGAAACCCCCGGTGTAAAAGACCGTATGTTTTCTGCCATACAGTCAAGCATTATACCACCGCAGAAATAAATTGTTCGTAAAACAATGAAAGGAACGCATGCTCATGGATAATCAAAACTATCATGAACAAATGATGAAAAAAAATATTTTACGCCTGCGTGAATTTTGTAATAACCTGCCCTCTTTTTGCCGGGAATATTTTCTGGGTACAGCCCAGGTTATTTCTTCAAGAACCCAACTTGCATATGCTTTTGACTTAAAAGTATTCTTTGATTATATACATCAATACAAAAAAGGTTACCAAAATATTGATGTTGTTGATTATGAAATATCCATCTTAGATGATATAACCCGAAAAGATATTGTCCAGTTTCTGGAATACTTATCCTATTATGAAAAAGACGGCCGCGAATATACCAATGATGAACGCGGAAAAGCCCGTAAACTGTCAACCTTAAAAAGTTTTTATAAATTCTATTTCAATAATGAACTTATTAAAACAAATCCTGCAGCCATGATTGATATGCCTAAAATTCACGAAAAAGAAATTATTCGATTAGATTTTAATGAAGTGGCAGAACTTTTGGATATGGTAGAACACGGTGATAAACTCACAAAGGGCGAACAGAAATATTATGCCAAAAACAGTCTTCGTGATTTTACCATTCTTACCGTTATGCTCGGAACAGGCATTCGTGTTTCAGAATGTGTTGGTTTAAATCTAAAAGATCTTGATTTAGAAGAAAACCGTTTTAAAGTAAGACGAAAAGGTGGTAATGAAAGCATTATCTATTATGGCGAAGAGGTTGCTGCAGCTTTGGAACGTTATTTAATCCAAAGAGAACATGAAATTCCTTGCGAAGGAAGCGAGGATGCACTCTTCCTTTCTATTCAGAAAAAAAGAATGAGTGTTCGTGCAATGGAAAATATGGTGACAAAATATACTGAAAAACTTAATTGCTTAAAACGTATTACTCCACACAAGCTTCGAAGTACATTCGGCACAAATTTATATCGTGAAACACATGATATTTATATGGTTGCAGATTTCCTTGGACACAAGGACGTAAATACAACGCGTAAGCATTATGCATCTATTTCAGATGATAAACGAAGAACAGCAATCAGAAACTTTAAATTAAGAGAAGACTAGATAATTACAATAGAAAACTTATAAGTACACCCTTTTTATAAAATAAAATGAGACAAAGGGTGTACTTTTTATTTCTGAATTATTTTATTTCATCACTGTAATAAGGAATCACAAGAGAAGTTCCACTGACAATCTCATCACTGCTTTCCAGATGATTAATATGCATCACTTCATTGATATAGTCTGCATGATTATTATATCCTTCTGCATAATATGAATCAGCAATACTCCACAAGGTATCACCGGGTTTTACGGTGATTGATGTATAATATTTATGTAAAAGTTCATTGTCCTGTGCATTAACATTTTTTACAAAAAAGGATGCACCGAAAGCAATAACAATGCCAAGAACAAACAAAACAGATAAAGTTGCACATTTAACCATAAATGATGACATTAACGTATGTTTCTTATGGGAAGATGATTTCTTATAAGCATCATATTTCTTATATATAAAGCAAAATGCCGGCTTAAAAAGAAATACTAATATACGTACAATATTATCTTCTGCTCTTTCAATAAATTCATTATTCAGCTTATAATCTAATGATGTAAAATTCTTCATAATTACCTTCTTTCAATAAATCGAACATCTGTTGCGAACACTTGTTTGATATAAATATACAAACCTTTGTTCGATTTGTCAATACATTTTTTGAAAAAATCGAACAAAATTTCGGAATATATGTTTGCTTTTTTGATAAAAGTATGTTAGGATAAATTTATCAGAGGAAGGAGGCACCTTATGAGTAAAGGGAAAATTTCAGCAAAACAAAGAGAAATCTTAGAATTTATTAAAGAAGAAATATTGCAGAGAGGTTATCCGCCTGCTGTTCGTGAAATTTGTGAGGCAGTAAACTTAAAATCTACTTCTTCTGTTCACTCGCACTTGGAAACATTGGAAAAGAACGGATATATTCGCCGTGATCCTACCAAACCCCGTGCAATTGAGATAATGGATGAAGAATTTCAGGCAGTCAGAACCGATCCTTTCCATAACGTTTCAACAGAAATGGTTCAGATTCCAATTGTTGGAACTGTTGCTGCGGGACAGCCGATTCTTGCGCAGGAAAATATCGAAAGCTATTTCCCCATGCCTGTACACATGGTGCCCAATGCCGAAACTTTTGTTCTAAAAGTAAAAGGTGACAGTATGATTAATGTTGGCATCTATGATGGAGACAGCATTTTTGTTGAGAAATGTGAAACCGCCCGAAACGGAGATATGGTTGTGGCTTTAGTAGAAGATTCTGCAACCGTAAAGACATTTTATAAGGAAGACGGCCACTATCGCCTGCAACCGGAAAACGATACCATGGATCCCATCATTGTAAATGAATGTCAGGTACTTGGAAAAGTGTTCGGCGTATTCAGATTATGGCATTAATCATTCGAATTACATAAAAATTCCCGGAGAAGGTGATTTCTCCGGGAATTAATTTTATACTAAATAAAATCTTTAGCATCCACACATACGCCATCGCGCCAAATGCGTTCTAAATCATAAAATAAACGGTTTTCATTATCAAAAACATGTACAATAATATCTGCATAATCCATTAAAATCCAGGTTGCACTCTCGTATCCTTCAATCTGCTTAGGTACAATACCTGCTTTACCTAAATCTTTTTCTACAGAATCGGTCAATGCCTGAATCTGGTTGCGGTTTTTCCCTTCTGCAATGATAAAATAATCGGCAAGAACACTAACCTTACTGATATCTATAACACGTATATTTTCAGCCTTCTTTTCTTCTAAGGCATTTATAGCAATTTTTACCATTTCTTTGGATTCCATATTTATTCTCTCCTTCTACAGGTATTTTTTATAAAATTCGTATGCTTCACGGGTTGTGGAATCAATAACATCATCTGTATCTGCATGCTTCGATTCCAGATATTCCAATGTATCTTTTAAAATATAAGCCGTTACCTTGTTTAAATCTTTTTTGGCAAGCTTACGATATTCAGGAAGTTTATCGCTGTGTTTTCTGCCGGGCTCAATATAATCTGAAACAAAGATAATCTGTTCCAAAAGACTCATATTGGGTTTTCCGGTAGTGTGATAATAAATTGCCGATAAAACATCCGGATTTTTAATCCCATACGTTTCATACGCATACAAAGCTCCGGCTTTGGCATGCAACAATTCGGTATTCTTTTTCTCAATATCACTGACCGAAACGTCGTATTTGGCGCAAAGAGCTAATTTGGTTTCATCCTCAACGTATTTTGCACAATCGTGTAAAAGTGCCGCCAAACGGGCGTTTTCGAGGCTAGCGCCCCATTTTATGGCTAGTTTTGTCGCTTTTTCAACAACCCCCATGGTATGCGCAAAACGTTTTTGCTTTAAATCACGTTTTAAACGCAGATGAATAGCTTCTGTTTCATCATCATACAGACCATGACGATAAATATAATCTGCAACCGGCAGGGGCAATTCAAGTGTTATAAGCTGTTTCTCAGGATGTAATTTACGATAATTACGGATTTCTGTGGATGAAATATCCATGGGCTTACAATGAATAAAGCTGATTTTTGCATTGTATTTCAGGGATAATTCATTTGCTTTAACCGCTTCGGCATGTTCAACATGTTCTTCAGCGTAGTCACCTGTTCTGGTTGCACATAAAATCGTAGCATTAGCAAAAATATAATGGATATTCCACCATTTTTCCAAGGAAAAGAGGCTATCCGTTCCTATGATAAAAAATAACTCTGCCCCGGGATAGTTCTCTCGAAACCAAGCAATGGTATCACAGGTATAGGTGTTTCCTTCTCTCTTGATTTCAATATTACTTACTTCAAACCCTGCTTTTTCTTTTGCTGCAAGTTTTGTCATTTTATAGCGAAAATATGAATCGGTAACATCCTTTTTCATATAAGATATACCGGTTGGAATCAAAATCACCTTAGATAATTCATATTCTTCCATGGCCGTTTCAGCAATCATAAGATGGCCATTGTGAATCGGGTCAAAGGTTCCCCCAAGAATACCGATTTTTAAATCGGAATCAAAATGATTAATATTCATATTGGTGTTGTACTTTTCGTTATTTTGATTCACCGCATATCTCCATTACATTACTTAGGTAATACAATCTGTTTATTGTCTTTATTTTCCTTGTATAAAACAATTTTCTTTCCGATTACATGCACAACGTCTGAATTGGTTCTTTCTGCCAATGTATGTGCAATTTCCTTGGGATCATCCATACAATTCTTTAATACTGCAATTTTAATTAATTCGTGTGTGTTAAAGGTCTCAGCAATCGCACCGGTAAACTCAGGCGTCAGGCTGGATTTACCAATCTGAAATAACGGCTCTAAATTTGAAGCCAGTGATTTTAAATATGCTCTCTGCTTGCTTGTCATTTCCATACTGTTTTCTCCTATTTTATCAGGTCTGGATTTTCTCTGCTTTAATAAAATTTATGATTTATAATAATCAAATTGTAATCCGTACATACGAACCGTATCACCTTCTGAAATACCTAATTCTTCCAACTGTTCTAATATTCCATTGTCTTTCATGAACTTCTGGAAGAACTGGAAGCCTTTCTCAGATTCCAAGTTGGTGTAACCAAGCATTTTTTCAATTCGAGGACCTTCTACTACGTATTCGTCCTCTTCTTCATCATATTCCACGGTAAAAGGCTCATTAGACAGAGGCATTTCCATTTCAGGGAAGTATTCCTGCTCAAAAATAATAGGTTCTGCTTCTGTTTCATCCAGAATTTTTTGAACATAATATAAAAGTTCTTTTAAACCGGTACCACTTACTGCGCTGATAGGAAATACAGTGTATCCCTGAGGTTCAAATTCATTTTTGATTCTGGTTAAAGGGTCCGTAACGGTTTCATCATAAATTAATTCGCCGCTTTCATCGATATCAATTGCTTCCGGCTCAGTCTGAACAATTGCATCCATTTTATTTGCTGCAATTACCTGGGGGCGTTTTGCAATTTCAGGATTATATTTTTCTAATTCTTTATTAATTGCATAAATATCTTCTACGGGATCTCTTCCTTCAGTAGATGCTGCATCAACAATATGAATAATTACTCTTGTTCTTTCGATATGACGAAGGAACTGATGTCCTAAACCAACGCCTTCTGAAGCACCCTCAATAAGACCCGGAATGTCTGCAATGACAAATCCTCTTGCATCCGGCAAATCAACCACGCCGAGATGAGGATTGATTGTTGTAAAATGATAATTGGCTATTTCAGGTCTTGCGTTTGTTACGCGTGATAAAAAGGTAGATTTACCAACGTTGGGATAACCTACAAGTCCAACATCAGCAATTACTTTAAGTTCCAGAAACAATTCAAGTTCTTTTGCGGGTTGTCCCGGCTGAGCATATTTGGGAGCCTGCATGGTAGATGTGGCATAATGTTGATTTCCGTTACCACCTTTTCCACCTTTTAAAATCATAAATTCTTTGGTATCTCCGGACATGTCAACAATAACCTTGCCACTGTTTACCTCTTTAATAACGGTACCTTCCGGTACTTTGATACGAATATCTGCACCATTTTTACCGCGACAATTACGTTTTCCGCCTTCTTGTCCGTGTTCCGCACAATATTTACGAATGTGTCTGAAATCAGTCAGAGTATTCATCCCTTTATCTACAACAAAATAAACGCTACCGCCGTCACCGCCGTCACCGCCATCAGGCCCACCGTCCGGTACATATTTTTCGCGTCGGAAGGATACATGTCCGTCTCCGCCTTTGCCACTTCGAATATAGATTTTCGCTCTGTCTGCAAACATTGCTGCCACCACCTATCATCAAATTCATGTTCTACTAACACCTTCTCTTGTTTTGTATAATACATAATTCAGATAATCGTGTTAGGGTTTTAACTTTAA
This sequence comes from uncultured Lachnospiraceae bacterium, assembly GCA_964651555.1. Taxonomy (GTDB): domain Bacteria; phylum Bacillota; class Clostridia; order Lachnospirales; family Lachnospiraceae; genus UBA3766. The sequence continues at coordinate 25,846 of CAZYVY010000017.1, forward strand.
AAATAAGCCCCAAACACAAGATTTGGGGCTTAAAGGTCATACATTATTTTTCAACAGGATATACACTTGCCTGCTTCTTATCACGGCCCTTACGTTCAAACTTAAGTACACCGTCTACTAAAGCAAACAGAGTATCATCTCCGCCGATACCTACATTAACACCGGGATGGATCTTAGTTCCGCGCTGTCTGTATAAAATGTTACCTGCTTTAACGAACTGTCCGTCAGCTCTCTTCGCACCTAATCTCTTGGATTCGGAATCTCTACCGTTCTTGGTAGAACCAACACCTTTTTTATGTGCAAATAATTGAAGGTTCATATTCAACATAGGTTTACACCTCCTTGTAATCAACTGATAAATATTTCTTGCCATACTGATTTTGAATTCCTTCAAGCCCTAAAATCAATGAATCTACAAGCAAAACTGCTTCTTTTGAAAGATGTTCTTTTAAAAGGATTTCAGTTGTTCCATCCTCGTGTGTCTCTGCAAGAATTAAATCATCGGTAAACTTCTCTAATGAATTTGCCGTATTAATAATCAAAACAGATACAGCGGAACATATTATATCCTTGCCATAATCATCATATTCTGCATGACCGAATGCTTTGACACTACTATATTCATTATTATGCTTTGAAATCAAAATCTGAATCATAAATTTCCTGATTATGCGTTAATCTTCTCGATCTTTACGCGTGTGAAAGACTGTCTGTGACCGTTTTTCTTGTGGTATCCGGTCTTTCTCTTGTACTTGTATACAATAACTTTCTTATCTCTACCCTGTTCCATAACAGTTGCAGAAACAGTAGCCTTAGCAACGTCGTCACCTACTTTTAAAGTGTCATCGCTGATAGCTACAACCTGATCAAATGTAACAGCATCTCCTGCTTCTCCGGCAAGCTTTTCTACTTTGATTACATCGCCTTCAGAAACTTTGTACTGTTTTCCACCTGTTGCAATAATTGCGTACATAAGGCACCTCCTTATTTCCATTACTCGCTAGTTTTGGTGATGCAAAAGGGCACACTTATACCTAACTATGCGGCATACTCACATATATTAGCATGTCAAGGGATTTTATGTCAAGTGATTTTTGTTAAAATAATTTTTTTCTTTATATCCTGTACGCATCACGTACTCGAGTGAGCCATAATACAAAATAAAAACGGAGTACCGTTTCCGATACTCCGTTGAAAAGCATTATTTATAATTCGCTCATAAGCTTCATCTTGTAGCTTGTAAATTCATCGTTTGTAAGCATTCCGGTTTTTTCAAGATCCATAAGTTTCTTAACCTTGCCCTGGAACTCATCCATTGATGCATAAGGAGCAAAGATATCGTCGATAAATTCCTGCTTCTTAGCCTGATAGTCACCTTCAGAAATAAGTCCAATTCCGGGAAGTGCGATGTAAAGCTGAACTTTAGTGATATAATCCTCAACTGCACCGACTTTACGTAATAATTCAACCTTCTTAGCGTGGAAATCAAGTTCTGATAACCAGTCACAAGTCTTCAATGCCATTAATCTTTCAACAACAACCTTGAATTCTGCAACAGATGCCCAAGGAGCATTTACAAATTCTTCAATAACACTGCTCTGTTTCTTCTTGAATTCAGTTTCACTGATTAACTTAGCCTGAACAAGAACAGGCCACTTATTTAACTTCTTAATTAAGGTATCGATAGAATCTGCAGCTGAAACATCAATAATATCAACCAAAGTCTGTACTTTAATTGCATATTCATCAGCAGAAAGCATTTCGCAATCTCTTAATATGGGCCAACGCTCTAACTTCTTAAGAAGAACTTCCAAGCTGTCATTAGGATTATATTCAACTTCTTTCAATACAGAAGCCTTCTTCTCCTGGAACTCAGCATCTGAAATCATTCCGCCAAGTTTAATGTAAGGAAGTCTTTCAACATTACGCTTATATTCATCAAGGTCATCAACATCTGTATTGCAGCATTCCTTAATGATATCAACCTTACGTGTTTCGAATTCTTTGTCGGAAAGCATACCGCAATCCTTTAATACAACAAGCTTCTGTACTTTTTCGTTGAAGTCTGTCATACCGCAAAGTTCACTGACAAGTTCAAGTTTCTTCGCTTCAAATTCTTTATCATTCAACATACCGCAATCTTTTAATACATAAAGCTTCTTCATGCGGTTTTCGAAATCTTCTGAATCCTTCTTCTCTTCCTTTACCGGTGCAGGCGCAGGTGCAGGTGCGGGAGCCGGAGCCGGTGTAACAGGCTTAGACTGCATAACTGCTGAACCAACTGCTGCTGTGCTATTTGAAACAACAGAACCGGTTGAACCCATAAGAGACGATCCGGTCTGTGACATATGTAAAGGAGACTCCTTTTTGATTACAACATTCTGTGTAACAGGTGTATCACTCTTAATTACCTGCATTTCAGGTTTAGCTACTGTCGGAGCAACAGGTGTAGGTGCTACCGGAACCGGTGCCGGAGCAACAGGTGTAGGTGCTACCGGTCTGCCAATGGGCTGACTCTGTGTTGTAGCATGTCTTGCTTCAGGAGCAGAACCTGCAGAACTTTCTTTAATACTTCCTAAAATTTCAATAACTGTATCAATATCCTTGATAGAAGGAAAAATTGTCTGGGCTTTCTTTGTACCATACAAGCTTGTGATACGTGTATTCATAATTAAAGCCTGATTTCCCTGATATTCCCCTTTAAATACTTCTCTGACATCTGCAATAGGATATTCGAAATTATCGATATAACCGTTACGACCTTCTTCGTTACAAATATAACCCTTACCAGAAATCTTTGTATCTTCGATTTTTAAGAAAAGCTTCTCTCCGCCTTTCAACAGCTTATTTTTAATGCTGCCGCTGTAATTACATGTAAAAACTTGAGCACCTGCCATTAAAATAACCTCCCTTTCGTTCCCTTTATACACATCTATGCTAATTTAATCCAAGCGACAAAAAATCCGCTTTAAAAGTAAAACGGTACAATCGCATAAATTACGCAAAGCACTATTTATAAGTATAATACCAACAAAACGTACATTTTTCAAGTCTTTTTTAGCAATATTATACTAAAATTTGTTCATAAATTGTTTTGTCGGTTTTTTTTCGTGTAATTTCCACCAAACCAAGCCTTGTGTAACCAATCACCCTACCCGGATTAGGGTCATTTCTCAAGACATTTGTAAGTGTTTTCAACAATTTATCCTTATGTTCTTTTTTCTCCATATTGATAAAATCAACCACTATAATTCCTGTTAAATTTCTCAAGAAAATTTGTATTGCAATTTCCTCTGCCGCTTCCATATTTACATTAAAATATGTATCTTCACGCCGGGATTTCTTGTCATATTTTCCGGAATTTACATCAATAACCGTCAAAGCCTGTGTGGGTTCAATATAAAGAAAACCACCGGATTTTAACCACACTTTATCGGATAAAGTCTCAGATATCTTTCCCTCCAGACCATATAAAACATGGAGAGGCACAAGACAATCCTCATAAAAATGTAATTTCGCTAAAAGTTCAGGTTTTTTCTCTTGTAAAAAGGAATTTACTTCATCAAAAATTGCTTTATCATCCGTTAAAATCTTTTCACATTCTGCCTTGTTTGCTTCTTCCGTTCCTAATATAAATTTTTGATATTTTGGCATAACATTGCACAAAACGGAATAATCACTTCTGTGAGACGCCTTTTCTGAAAGTTCTTTTAATTTATCACATAATAAGTTTGCTTCATTTATTACCTCATCGGCTGCAACGGCAGGGTCGGCCGCCTCCGTGCGGATAATGATTTGTATACCTTCCGAAGGCAAAAAACCATATTCTTTAAACTGTTTTTCAAGTTCGCTCCGACGTCCGGCATCAATTTTTCTTGAGTACAACAATTCTTTTTTACCCAAGGAGACCACAGCAAACTTCCCTTCCAAACGGATGGATGTGGTTGCGGAGGCTTCTTTTCCCTTGGAGGCTTCTTTAATGACTTGAACAAGAACATTATCTCCCTGAGCAAACATTTTCCCCGGTCTGCTTAAATTTTGACCGTTTTGTAAATCATCCAACTGAATAAAACACTTACGTTCCCCGGAAACCCTAAGAAAAGCGGCATTAATATTAGGTACAATATCCATTACCTTGGCAATGCAAATCATTCCTTCCATTTGTCCGTTCTCTTCATCTGTTGTCAATCTTAGTAACTTATTATCACGAATATAACATCCGTGAATCTTACCTTTTCTGCGTATCAAAACCAAACTTGCCTTATTCGGCATGTCCTGATAAATTTTTCCGTCTTGATTTTTAGGCGCAGGTTTAATCATAGCGTTACGTATCCTTTTTATATGATTTTATAAAATGACTTTTCAGTCAGTGTATTGATTAAGCATAGAAATTCTTAAAACACCTCACCAACTTCTCCCAGCGAAACATAACCGCCCTCCGGATTATCTGTAAACGTATCTTCTCTGGTTATCTGAATTGCGTCGGAATCGTATTCTTTGCCATAAAAACCTGCAAGACATTCGATAACCGCGCCTGGTTTTACATTACCGGCACTGCTGGCATCTACAAGCATATATATCGTTCTGTCGTTCATTGCTTTTAACTCATATACGGCTTCTTTTAAATTACGTTCAATAACGCTTTTAGCGGTTTTCTTGGTATAAAGAACTTCATCTTTTGCATGAAACCGTGCTACAGCCTCAGAAATATCATAATCAGGGAAGTAACCCTCTTTCCAGTTTAAACGATAAGAAGCCGCTTTAACGGAAGCCATGGCATTCTTGGCATCATCCGGTAAGATACGCATGCCTGTAATGACCATTCCTTCGGCCATTTCTGCGTTTAAGCGTGCTATCATATCTTGGGAAGTGGTTACAGAATTCGCTTCAATATCAAAGTATTCGCCTTCGCTCTCTACTCCGACGCCCAAAGGTGCTGCAAAAGACATAATCTGATGAGGACTAAATCCCGTGGAATAAGCAATATCTATGCTACTTCGGCGGATTGCCTTCTGAAAATATCTCATAATATCCAAGTGGCCAATGAAACGTAAAGGGCCTTTCTTGGAAAACTTAATTCTTAACTTCATGTGTTCCTCTTTTCTCAGTTAAATACTTGAAAGTTCTTTTTGATATACCTATACGAACTTTGCTGAATTTCCGGACTTACTCAAAACAAAACTTACCGCTGCCATAAACCGCAGCACCGCAACCCTGACATTTTTCTTTACAGTTGGGGGTAACTTCACCTCTCTGTGCGCGCTCCCATTCACGTTTTAAGAATGCCTTGGTAACACCAATATCAATGAAATCCCAAGGAAGAATCTCATCAGTGCTACGTTCTCTTTCATTGTAAAATTCAATGCTTAAGCCATTCTTTTCAAAGGCATCCAGCCATTTATCATAGTGAAAATACTCGTTCCATGCATCAAATACACAACCGGACTTGTAAGCATCCAAAATAACATTGGCAATTCTTCTGTCGCCACGGGCAAATACACCTTCCAGAACCGAAACATCCGTATCATGCCAGTTGTATTTGATACTCTTCTGGTTTAACTGGCTGATGATACCCTGACGGGTTTTATAAGCCTTTTCACGGAAGTCTGCCTGGGAATTCATGGGTGCCCACTGGAACGGCGTAAAAGGTTTGGGAATAAAGAACGAGGTACTAGCCGTAATCTGCACACGACCGTTTCGCTTCTCTTTGGGTACCGTTTCGTAGTAAACCTTAGCAATTTCGTTGCAAAGCGCACCGATTCCGGCAATGTCTTCATCAGTTTCAAACGGAAGCCCCAGCATAAAATATAATTTTACCTTGTTCCAACCGCCTTCAAAGGCTAATTTGGCACCATCGAGAATGACTTCTTCGGTCAATCCTTTATTGATAACATTTCTCATGCGCTGTGTTCCGGCTTCCGGAGCGAAAGTTAAGCTTGTCTTCTTTACATCCTGAATTTTACTCATAATATCCAATGAAAAAGCATCAATACGCAAAGAAGGCAGGGATATATTAATCTTCTTTTTGCTACATTCTTCAATTAAGAAAAGAAGCAACTCTTCCAACTGGCTATAATCGCTGGAACTTAAAGAACTTAATGATATTTCTTCATGTCCTGTGTTTGCGATTAGTTCCTTGGCGTATTTTTTTAATACTTCTACATCGCGCTCGCGGATGGGCCGGTACAACTGCCCTGCCTGACAAAAACGGCATCCTCTGGTACAACCACGCTGAATCTCCAGAACAAGTCTGTCCTGGGTTGATTTAATAAAAGGAATCACCGGTTTTACGGGATAATACGTGTCGGAAAGGTTGGTTTCTACTTCCTTACGCACTTTCTCGGGAACGTCCGTAAATTTAGGCTTGAATTCGTTGATAATACCCTCTGCGTCATAACTTACTTCGTAGCAAGCCGGGGCATAGATTCCGGGGATATTAGCTGCATGACGCAAGAATTCTTCACGGCTTACGCCGGCAGCACGGTCTTTTTTATACAAATTCAAAAGTGCTCGATATTGCGTCTCTCCCTCTCCGATATAAAATAAATCAAAAAAAGACGCAATCGGCTCCGGATTATAGGAACAGGGACCGCCACCGATGACAATAGGATCATCCCAAGTACGCTCGGTATTAATCAAAGGAATACCTGCTAAATCCAATACCTGTAAAATATTGGTGTAGCACATCTCATACTGCAGGGTAATTCCTAAGAAATCCATATTTTTCACCGCTTCCTGGCTCTCCAATGCAAACAAAGGAATCTTCTCCTCACGCATAATCGCATCCAAATCCGGCCAAGGTGAATATACGCGCTCGCACCAGGTATCCTCAAAACTGTTGAACATATCATACAGAATCTGAATACCCAAATGGCTCATGCCGATTTCGTAAACATCCGGAAAACACATGCAGAAACGCACATCTACGGCATTTTTATCTTTTACAACGCTGTTGATTTCGTGACCGATGTATCGCGCCGGCTTCTCTATTTTCAATAAAATTTCATCTGATAAGGCTAATTGTCTCATGTATACCTCGTATTTTGGTTATTCTTCAGAAGGTGCGCTTGTATCTGAATTCATATCACCTTGAACTTCGGGCGCACTTTCAACATTCTCTTGTAAAGTATAAGTGAAAGGACTCATAAAATCAATCAAATTTCCATTTTCTTCGGTAGTAATCATTGCATTGACGTATTGGTTCACGGTAGGATTTTTACTTCCGATAAAAGCTATAATGCCGAAAATTATCACACAAATTACAAATCGAACGACTAAAAAAGCCAGAAAATGGCTGTTATCTTCTTCCTGCGATTCATCTGATGTGTTTGACTTTGTGTTTATACTGCTTGCTTTATATGAATTTGTGATGGTTTTACTACCTGAAACGGCATTTGAATTGCTTCTGAGCTGCTGAACAATGGCAAGTTTCTCTTCTATCGTCCTGTTTGATGGATTCATATAATTTCCTTAGAATGGTTTTGTACAAGATATG
>CAZYVY010000018.1:0-32493 GCA_964651555.1 uncultured Lachnospiraceae bacterium
TTGGCGGCGATTTGGAAATTCAGTGGAACAGGGAAAAAAACAGGGTTTACATGACAGGCCCTGCGGTTACGGTTTTCGAAGGAGAAATAGAGTAATCCGTAAAAATAATTTGTATTCCGCCATAAAATCACAAAGGAAGAATCGTATCCATAATAGCAGACGATTCGGAAAGGGGAAGTATGACCCAGAGTGAATTTGAAGCAAGTGTTAAAAAAATTCAGAACGGCAGTAAGGAAGGTCTGCGGGAAATTTACGAAGCCTATGTCGGATATATTTATACCATCGTTTTGGGTGTGGTAGGCAATAAAGAAAATGCTGAAGATGTTACCTCGGAGTTTTTTATAAAACTGTGGACAGCATTGGATACCTACCAAAGTAACGGTGCGCATAAGGCATGGCTTGCTACCATAGCCAGAAATATGGCTGTGGATTTTATCCGTAAAAACAAAAGAGAAATTCCGACTGAAGAATTTGAAGAAGATGTCAGTACGGCGGAAACTCCGGAACAGGAAGTGATAAGTGATATATCCCTTCAGGAAGCCTTATCGCGGTTGAGTGATGCGGAGCGTCTGGTTGTGGATATGAAAGTTTTGGGCGAGATGTCTTTCCGGGAAATTTCGGAAAGTACGGGAATACCCATGGGCACCGTCACATGGCGGTATCAGAATGCCATAAAAAAATTAAGGAGGTGCGGTTATGAATAAGAACTTCGAAGATGCTTACAGAGCTGAAGTACAACATAATATTCCTGATTTGTGGGACCGCATCGAAAGTGGTCTGCCGGAAAAAAGTCCCGCGCAGAGTATGGCAAAAGAGAATATACCGGTAAAGAAGGGGACGGTTTTAAAAGAAACAAAGAAAAAACCTTATGCATGGATAAAGTGGGCTTCTCTTGCGGCCGCATGTATGCTGGTGTTGCTTGTTGCGCCTGTTGTCATAGGAATTGGTCTGGTTGGTACGGTAATGAATGAGGACACAGCTGCTGCAGATGAAGCAATGGTTGAAACTTACTATGACAATGCTATGCCGGATATGGACATTGTTGCAACGGATTCGGATAATGCAGAGGAATATTTTGATATGGACATTGTTGCAACAGATGAAGCCGGTGAGGCGGAAGTAGAAAAAATTACCCAGACGGCAACGGCGGAAGAAATGGAAGTTGCCGACTCAAAGGATGAGTATAATGAATCCGTCGTAGAAGGATTATATGTTGAAGTAACTGATGTGACGGAACAGGAAGAATATTACGAAGTAGTGGTTGAATTTTCCGATATGAGCAGAGCAGTTGCGGATGAGGTGTTTGGAGAAAATGAATTTTACCTGTCGGGGGCTCTTTTGGTCAGGGTGTATCCCGGTAAAGGAGAAATGCCTGTTTTGGGAGAGCGGTATTGTGTGAATATATATAACACAACCGAACCCGGTTTGCCTGTTGTTCCGTACTGCGCAGAACTGGAGTCAGGAACTTTGGAGCAATATTGATTTATTTTTAGCGTGTTTTGGACTTCGTTTGGAGGTATGAAGGGCAAAATTGTGGTAGAAAGCAAAATAAAACAATAGTATAATGAAACTGTGTTTTTGTGTATCGCTTAAAAGCGGAATCAAAATGATAAAAGGTGAGGAAATGAAAAAAATGAAAAAGAAGAGCGTTAAGATGCTGAAATGCCTGGCAGTGATATGTCTGTTAGGCCTTCTTTTGGTGTCTGCAACTGCATGTCAGGACAGTACATACAATGAAGACCGTTTCAGTGTAAGTTTAAGCTGTGGTTACGGAAATAATGTGGAGATAAATGCCTATGCTCCGTTTTATGTGGATGTAACCAATTTGGGCAACAATTTTGAAGGTTCTGTTCAGATTATTGTTCCCGGCCGGGACAACCAGAACGTGATGTATGAAAAAGAAATTTCAATTCAACAGGGAGCAACCAAGCGAGTGGAAATGGTGGCCTTTGTTGAAATGATGACCAAACAAGTCAATGTCAGAATTGTAAATGATAACGGCAAAGTGATTTGGGAGGAATTGCAAAACTGTACAACCCTCAGTGATTTGAAAAAAGTAAATGTAGGTATATTAAGTGATGACTATTCGGCACTGGGTTATATGGATCATCAGGCATTTAGTTCATATACGAATCTTACCACCCAGATATATGAACTGAAGGCAGATACGTTACAGACAGACTGGCATGCTTTTGATATGTTGGATGTTATTGTTATTTCGGATTTTAGTACGGATTTGCTTAGTGATGCACAAATCAATGCGCTTTCTTTATGGGTAAACGATGGTGGTCTTCTTATGGTGGGTACAGGAAGTACCGCGAACAAAACCCTGGCAAAATTAAATGGCAGTTTGTTCAGCGTGACAACACAGGGTTTGCAGACATATAGTACAAAATTCGGTCTTACCATAGCAAATTATGACTATGATTATGTGCAGAATTCGTACTATAGCCAGTATGATGATTATGAATATGAGATGTTCTTTGAAGAGAATTATGAAGAAATGAAAGAAGTTTTACAGGAGGAATATTTGGAAGAATTCTGCGAATATTACGGATATCCGGAAGATACGGATACGTGGTATTCGTACATGGAAGATGATTTTTATTATTATTGTTATTACGAGTTTTACGAGGAATATTTGGAAACAGTCATGGGATACGGTGTCGGGGTATCTTCTGCAGCTGCCGGCTACCCGTATGTAAAAGCGGATATCATGAAAATGTTTATAGAGAATGAGGTATCCGGACAGACTTTTTATGGTGAAGAAGAATCGGGTAAAGTTTATGAACTCGCGTATGCAGTGCCCAGAGGGGATGGCTATATTTTATTAAGCGGTGCAGATTTTACCAAAACACCATTAAGTAACTATGAAGGTAATGATGACATATTTATCCACTGGGTGGAGAGTTTAATCGGACAGAAGTGTTATGAGGACAGTCAGTCTTATTCTTCGTACTCCTATTATTCATACAGTTATTCTCAGTATGACTACGACAGTATGGATTACTATCAGGATGACTTTTTTGAAGGAGTGGATTCTGCGACGGTTCCGCCGGTTCTTATTTATATCGGCATTTTGTTCCTATATGTGGTTGCAATTCTGGTGTTCTATTTAGTGATGCGAAGAAAAAAGAAAACCATGAAGTTATGGTTGATTTATCCGATAATGGCGATAGGGATTTCCATATTAATTTTCTGTATTGGTTTTTCTACAAGAATACACAGACCGGTATTGAATGCATTAACATTATTGAGGCCTGACGGAACAGCCATAACCCAGATTACGTATGCCTCGGTTACCGTGCCCAGAAATAAGGAGTACACCATTGGCTTTAATCCTGAGCAGGGTGTGGAGTACATTTCAGAAAGTAAATCATACTATTATGACGAAGAAGAAACAGATTTAAGTAAGTATGCGGTAGGATATACATACGGTTATGATTCTACGGATATCAGTGTAGGCAATCTGGAAGCGATGGGAAGCGCTCATTTTAAGATGCGGTCTGTGGATACAGACAGCAGAAATGTGTTGTTAACGCCGGCAGTGAATAACTTGGGTGCTGTTTTAAGCAGTGGAACACCGAATATAGAGGTAACCAATGAATTTGGATGCAAGTTGGAAAATGCGGCAGTAGTTTGTGATGGCAAGTTATATTACATCGGAGACATGGAAAATGGTCAGACGGTGAACGGGTATGCCATGAAAGAAGAAGAACTTTACTACAGCATATATTCAGATGGTTTGGGAACCGGTATGATGCAAGAAGATAGCGTCAAAAGTTGGCTTGGTTTTGCCTTTGGCTCCATTAACGGTACTTATGATGAATATTTGTGCAGATTAAGGGCGTTGAATGCCTTAAGTGATTATTGTGATAGAAGTGATGTTATTATTTTCCTTGCGTTTCCCACTGAGGAAGTGGCCGGAGAATTGCAGGGAGATACCAATTATAACGAACGTAAAACAGAAATTATTTTTATCGAAATGAGTGAAGATGAGTTCCTGCGGACGGGAGCTTATCAGCAGGCCGATAATTAAGGAGCGGAGGTAGAGAAATGTTAGAAATTAAACATTTATATAAAAGATATGGCCGCTTTTTGGCCTTGAATGATGTAAATCTTCATGTTGAAAGAGGAGAATTGTTTGGCTTTGTGGGATCTAACGGAGCGGGTAAAACCACAACCATGCGGATTTGCGTGGGATTGTTGGATGCAACAGCCGGACAGGTATTTATTGATGGGCAGGATGTTTTGCAGAGTCGTAAAACCATGAGTGAGAAGATTGGATACGTACCGGACTTTTTCGGTGTATACAACCGCTTTACCGCAATGGAGTATTTGGAATTTTTTGCGGCTGCATACGGAATTTACGGTGATGAGGCAAAACAGTTATGTACAGATTTACTTCGTCTGGTTAAGCTGGCGGATAAAGCAGATACGGATGTTAACGGTTTATCCAGAGGTATGAAACAGAGAATGTGTCTTGCCAGAGCGTTAGTACATAATCCGGATATATTGTTTTTGGATGAGCCGGCCAGCGGCTTGGATCCGAAGGCGCGTTTTGAATTGAAGGAGATTTTAAAAAATCTTTCTTCCATGGGTAAAACCATAATCATCAGTTCGCATATTTTACCAGAACTTGCAGAAATGTGTACCAGCGTAGGAATTATTGACAGGGGGCACATGGTTTTGAAGGGCAGTATTGAAGAAATTCACCGAGCTGCCGCAATGTCCAGTCCCTTATTGATTATGGTTGCAGAAGATGCTGTGGACAATACATTTTTGTTTTTACAGCAGAATCCCAATGTGCATAAAGTAAGTGCCCAGGGGAACCGTATCCAGGTGATATTTGAGGGAAACCGTGAAGACGAAAATGCTTTATTAAAACAAATGGTAACACAGGATATTCCCGTGTATTCCTTCACCAGGCAAGAAGGCAGTCTGGAAAGTCTGTTTATGCAGATTGTAGGTAAGTCCAATAAGACACCGCAGGCAAGAAGGAGATAAATCATGAAAAAGATTGAAATAAAAAATGCTGTATTGCGTAAAGATATGTTGCTTGATATCAAAAAACCTAAGATTGCAGTGATTATGTTGCTGTTTAATCTGTTATTAGGTTTGGTAGCAGTTCCGGTTATAGGCGGATTGATATTTACCGCAGAAGGATATAGTTATGGTGCAATGACGCTGTCTTACCGGACAATGGTTTATATGTTTTTGATTATGGTGTGGTTAGAAACGGTAGCAATTTGTTTTTTGACACCGGCATTAACTGCAGGATGTATTTCCATAGAAAAAGAACGCCAGACACTGGATGTGCTGCTTACCACCAAAATGTCAACATGGCAGATTATTAAGGGTAAATTCTTTTCATCCATTACTTTGGTATTGATGCTAATCATTTCGGGACTGCCTGTAATGTCACTGGTGTTTATTTATGGTGGTATTAACTTATGGCAGCTGTTTCTGGTTGTTTTGGTTTTGATTGCAATTACCATGTATTTAGCAAGTTTTGGTGTGTTTTATTCAGCACTGATAAAAAATACCATTGTTTCAGTTATTCTTACCTACATTACCGTGGGTGTGCTGTTTACTTTAACGTTTATAGGACCGCCTGTTATTATGGCTGTTTTTGCATTGATTGGTGAATATATTGAGAGCGAATATAATATCGTGAATAATTTAAACGGTGATATATTCCTGTTGCTCATGTGGTGGAATCCGCTGGTAACCATTTTTGACAGTACAGCACAGATTTTTGGTTACGGAAGCGGAAGCAGTGCCATTAACGGCATGGTGGATTTGGGCTCCAGTGATTTATTGTTGATGTTTACGGAAAAGAATATTTTCTTGAAATTCTGGTCGCATTTTAGTGTAATCGTGCAACTTGTTACTTCTTATCTGCTGTTAAGATGGTCAGCATATTTGTTAAAGCCTGTAAAAAAGAAACCGAAGAAATCAGTCAATACATACGGGGCAAAGAGGTAGACGCATAAAGCGGAGGTTTTTGGATGAGTCAGGACCAATATATTTTAAAATTTATAAAGAAAGTCCGTAAAAGACTGTGCCGTAATGTTTTTGTAAGCACAATGCTTTGGAACTTGGCTTTGGGACTTATCATATGGGGACTTTTTAATTTCATTGCATTGTTCGTTCCTTTTTATGGGGCAGTGCTATATGGATTCTTGGCGTTTGTACTGTGTCAGATAGTGGGAATCATTATTGCGATAAAACGTTATCCCGGTATGAGGAGTACTACCATACAAATTGATAGTAAGGGGCTGAAAGAGCGGGTAACTACGGCATATGAGTTGTCGGGAAAAAATGATTTGTGCAGCCGGTTGCAGAAGGATGATACCATTCGAAGTATACAAGGCATGCCGATACGTAAAAGTTTTCCTCTTAAAATACGTAAACGCGTATACATTATTCTTTTTGCATCCCTAATTTTCATGGTGTCTACGGCAATGTTTCCGGCAAAAAGCCGTGAGGAGGCAAGATTGAACCACCAGCTGGAAGAAGAGATAAAAGAAAAACAGAACCTGTTGGAAGAAATGGTGGAAGAAATCAAGGAAAATTATGAATTGACAGATGAGCAGATTGAAGCATTGGAAAATATGCTGAATGAAGCACAAAAAGAACTTGCTGATGCTATGACGCAGGAAGAAATGGCAAAAATTCAGGAACGTTTTGAAGCAAAACTGGAACAGCAGTTTATTGACCCCTTGGAGGATAATAAAGAAGCACAGGCTATAGAGAACAGTCTTGAAAGCATGCAGAATAATGAGGGAATGACCAAAGAAGAACAACAGTCGGTAGCAGACCGTTTTGAACAGCTGGCACAAGAGGCAGAAGACCAGCATATGCAGGAAACCGCAGAGCAGATGCAGCAGGAACTTCAACAGAACGGTGAAGTGTCACCGGAAACTGCTTCAGAAGCACAGCAGCAAATTCAGCAATATATGCAGAATAATCAGAATCAGATTGGTCAGCCCAACCAAAGCTCAGGCAATCAGCAAAGCCAAAGCGGTCAGCAAGGCCAAAGCGGTCAGCAAAGCCAAAGCGGTCAGCAAAGCCAAAGCGGTCAGCAAAGCCAGAGCGGTCAGCAGGGCCAGAGCGGTCAGCAAAGCCAGAGCGGTCAGCAGAGCCAGAGTGGTCAGCAGGGACAGAGTGGTCAGGAAGGCCAGAGTGGTCAGCAGGGACAGAGCGGTCAGCAGGGCCAGAATGGTCAGCAGGGACAGAGCAGCCAGGAAGGCCAGAGTGGTCAGCAGGGACAGAGCAGTCAGGAAGGCCAGAGCGGAGAAGGCGGAAACAGCAGCGGCAATGGTGGCGGATGGTATGACGGAAGTAATTACGCAGAAGAAATGGAAGGAAATTCCAACGGAGAGCGTGTTATGATTTCGGATGTTGATATGGGCACTAACGAAACATTAAGCGGTCAGGTGAATTCCAACGGAGAATCTTACCTTTCGGAATCAAATCAGGCAGCAACATGGAGTGGTGAATCCGTTGCCTATGAGCAGGTAATCGGAAATTACACCAATCAGGCGTACACAAGCATGAATAACAGTAATATTCCGGATTCCATGAAAGATTTGATAAAAGATTATTTCACCGAATTGAATGAATAGATTTGCGGACAGTGGAGGGCAATATGATACAGAACGAGAATGAATTAAGATTGATGATGCAGAAGTTAAATATGGCAGAAGCGGAAATCGGCAATGCCATTATTGGTCAGAAGCAGGTAATCCGTCAGGTATTACTGGCTATGCTTTCCGGCGGTAATGTTTTGCTGGAAGGTGTACCGGGACTGGGAAAAACCCAGCTTGTTAAGGCAATTGCGTCTGTTTGTGCCATGGACTTTTCGCGTATTCAGTTTACTCCGGATTTAATGCCGGCGGATGTTACCGGTACAAATTTAATTGTAAAAGAAGATGGAAGAAATGTCTTCCAATTCCAACAGGGACCGATTTTTGCCAATCTGGTGCTTGCAGATGAAATTAACCGAGCTACACCTAAAACACAATCTGCGCTTTTGGAAGCCATGCAGGAGCATACGGTAACCGTTGGTAATGAAACCTATGCATTGGCAGAACCTTTTATGGTTTTGGCAACACAGAACCCTATCGAAAACGAAGGTACTTACCCCTTACCGGAAGCGCAGCTTGACCGTTTCCTTTTTAAAATTCAGGTTGATTTTCCTTCGCTGGATGAATTAAAGCAGATTATGGATATTACTGTTACGAACAAAAAAGTTGAGTTACGTCCTGTTTTGTCCGGTGCGGATATTATGGCAATGCGTCAGGCAATCAGGGATATTCCTATGGCAGATGCAGTGGCAGAATATGCTTTGAAAGTTGTAGTGGCAACACATCCTGAGGTGTCCGGTGCAAGTGAACATGTAAAACGTTATGTATCCTGCGGAGCCAGCCCCAGAGCAGCACAGGCAATTTACCAGACTGCAAGAGCAAAAGCACTTATGGAAAATCGTTTTAATGTATCCTTTGATGATATCAGGAGCGTAGCATTTCCTGCACTCCGTCACAGACTGGTGTTGAGTTTTGAGGCATTGGCAGACGGTGTCAGTGCGGACCGGATTATTGAGGGAATTCTTGCTAATATTAAAATAAACTAGGTGTAAGGATAAGATGGATAAAATATTCGACAGTGAATTTTATGCAAAATTACATACCTTGAGAATGTCGATTGCCATGCGTCTTGCTTCAGGAATGAGCGGAGGTCGTAAATCAAATGCCAAAGGAACCTCTGTGGAGTTTTCGGATTTTAGGGAATACCGGTTGGGTGATGATATCCGCCGTATAGACTGGAACGCTTACGGACGTTTTGATAAGTTATATGTTAAGCTTTTTATGGAAGAAAAAGAAGGCATTTTTCAACTATTTCTGGATACCAGTAAATCTATGGATTTCGGAGCGGCAAACAAGGGCGTTTGCGCCTTGAGAATTGCTGCGGCATTAAGTTATGTGGTACTGGAGAATTCGGACAGGCTGTATTTGAATCTTTTAAAAGGCGGCAAGCTTGAATGCCCCAAAAGTTATACGGGAAAGCAGTCGTTTTCTAAAGTGACGGATTATTTGGAAGAAGTAAAATTCCAGGGGGCGGGAGATTTGTTGTCCGGCATCCATTTAAAGAAATTTGACAGACGCGGAATGTCGGTTTTGATTTCGGACGGCTATTGTGAAGAAATGGAAGAAGTCTTTCGTTATATGAAGTTTAAGAATCAGGATATTGTTTTTATCCATGTGCTGGCACCGGAGGAAAGAGACCCGTCTTTTGAGGGAACCGTAAAATTAATTGATAGTGAAACCACCGGCGAGATGCGTATGACCATGAGCGCATCCGCGATAAAAACATATAAAAACAGTTATAAAAATTTTATACGGGATATGGAACTGTTATGTAAGAAGTATTCTGCAGTGTATATTCCCGTGAGTTCGGATGATAGTCTGGACACCTTGTTTTTTGGCGCGCTTGCCAGAATTTCACCGCGAAGATAGGAAGATTAGGAGAAGTATAAGTGAAATTTTTATATTTATGGCCTTTTTTTCTTTTGCTGTTGATACCGGTCATTATTATCATGTACCTGTTGAAACAGAAGGCAGTAGATACACCTGTTTCATCGTTGTTTCTATGGAAAGAAATGTATCGTAATGTAGAGGCCAATACACCTTGGGAAAAATTAAAAAAGAACTGGTTGTTGATTCTGCAGATTATTACTTTGGCAGTTTTGATTCTCGCATTGGCATCTCCTTACATATTAAGCGGAACTGCAGGCGCCGACCATGCAATTATTGTTATTGATAACAGTGCCAGTATGAATGCCCTTTATGATGAGGAAAACACAAGGCTGGAGTATGCCGTAGAAGAGGCGGAGGATTATGTCAGAAGTTTAAAAACCGGAACGGGAATTTCCATTATTACAAGCAATTCCACGGCTACATTGGTGCTAAGCAATTCGGATGACAAAAGCCAGGCATACGAAGAATTAAAAGCGATTGAGGCTACCTATGTGGCGGGAGATTGCCAAGCCGGTATGGAAATGGTGAAATCCATGCAGACACAATGGGACAGTGTTGAAACGGTATGTTTTACGGATACCAATGTTTCCATGGAGCAGGTAGAGGGGTATATTGTAGATGTATATGTTCCTATGGATAATATTAGTGTGGATTACGTAGGGCATGGCGTAAATAATGGCAAGCTTGTGGTGCTTGCCAAGGTTTCCAATCATGGTTTAAATGATGCGGCAACCGATGTGAATTTGTACGGTGATGATACGTTGTTGCAGATTAAGACCGTTACTGTTCCGGCGGGAGACAGTGAGGTTGTTTATTTTGAAGGCATAGAATTTGACGGGGATGCCTTTTGCGTAGAAATTTCGGGAACGGATGCCTTAAAAGCAGATAATAGCTGTTATGACATATTGGAAGATAAAAAAGAAACAAGGGTACTTCTTATGACCGAAGCCAATGTTTATTTGGAAAAGGCATTGAGTCTTGTGGATGGTATCCAGATTACCAAATCTAATGATATTGATTCCTTTTCTGAATTCACGACGCAGGAATATGACCTCTACATTTTTGACGGCATGGCACCTTCTGTATTACCTACGGAAGGAAACATGATTTTTATGAATGTAGAGTGTGAGGCTTTGTATGAAGTTACAACACCCTTGGGCGGTATTGTTGTGGAAACCTTAAAACATACTGTTACAGAGTATTTGGATGATTTATCTTTTGGTGTCAGCAGTGTGTATGCACTGGATAAGCCGGATTGGGCAGAAAGTTTCCTGGGTGCCGGTGAAGATTGTATCGGTTTTATCGGAAAAACCCAGAATCAAACCGTATGTGTTATGGGATTTGATTTTCATAATTCAGATCTTCCGTTAAAAATGGAGTTTCCTATTCTGATTTATAATATTATCAACGAATGTACCAGTCCCGGATTGTTGGGCGAGACTGTTATTAATGCCGGAGATGCCATAAGTGTAAATGGTAAGCTGGATGTAAGTCTTCCTGTTATGATAAAACCGGATGGCAGTACAGAGGAGCTGGCAGATTACAGATTGAATTATACGGATACCCGTCAGCTGGGCGTTTATACCATGGAGCAGAACCAGGGAGATGCCATTGTAAAAAGTGCATTTGCCGTGAATTTCCCCACAACGGAAAGTTTTATTTCCCAGGCTCCTTCTGTAATGGTATCGGAAGATTCGGATATTGTAAAAACAACAGTAGGAGGAATGATGAATTTACGTAATATGGTAATTTTGATTGCTCTGGGCCTGTTGGGAGTGGAATGGATAGTATACATCCGCAGATAGTGCGGTTTTATAGAGGTGGATATGGATATTTCTTTTGAAAGACCGTGGTTTTTACTACTTTTACCGGTAATTATCGGTCTGCTGATTTTTTCCATGCGTTATATGATTGCGCAAAATAAAAAGACAAGAATATCGCAGGTAGTGGTACGCAGTATATTGGCTACCGCTCTTGTGCTGGCCTTGGCACAAGTGTCTGTAAAGTGGGTGGGTAAAGAGGTAACCACCATTTTTCTGGTGGATGTTTCAGACAGTGTCAGGGAGCAGAGGGAAGAAGTAATACAATTTGTGAACGACGCAGTGGATGATAAAGGGAAATATGATTATGTTGGTGTGATTGCATTTGGTAGTGATACCAGAGTTGAACAGTTTATATCACAGGATATTTCCTTTGCAGAATTTCAAACGGATGTTAACTCGGAAGCTACAGACCTGGAAGAGGCCGTCAATATTGCTTTGGCAGAAATGCCGGAAGATACGGCAAAAAGAATTGTTCTGATTACGGATGGTAATGAGAATGAAGGTAGTATACGTAATACGGCGGCAGCAGTTGTGGCCGCAGGATGCGATTTTGAAGTAAAAAAAATAGAAGAAAACATTGCAAATGAAGTATATGTAAGTGATATGTCCATTCCAAAAGAAGTTGGAATTGGGGAGAATTTCAATATTAATGTTGAAGTGGAAAGTAATGTGGCTTCACAGGCGGTGGTAAGCTTGTATTCCGGACGTACCTTAAAAGGACAACAGACAGTTATGTTGCAGGAAGGTACTAACCGTTTTGTATTTACCGATACCCAGACGGATGAAGGGCTAAAAACGTACCGTGTTACTGTAGAGGCCGTAGAGGATACCGTTACGGTAAATAATGAGTTTTCTGCATACACCAATATTGAAGTAGAACTTCCGCTTCTGGTGGTAGAAGGCGCAGAGGGTCAGGCTACGGAATTTAAGGGTATTCTCGACAGCATAGGCATTCATTATGATTGTGTTACGCCCAGTACGGTTCCGGCTGCTCTTTCGGATTTTACGGAATATTCTGCTATTGTTTTTGTTGATGTATATGCAGATGACTTGCGGGACGGTTTTTTGGATAATCTGCAAAGCTATATTAAAAATTATGGCGGTGGTTTTATTGTAACCGGTGGAAGAAACAGTTTTGCACTGGGTAATTACAGAGATACCGTTATTGAAGAGGTATTACCTGTGAATATGGATTTGCAGGGGGAAAACGAAGTCCCGGTAATGGCATTGCAGATGGTCATTGACCAGTCGGGAAGTATGAGTGACGGTAATGGCATTATTACGAATCTGGATTTGGCAAAAGAGGCGGCAAATGCTGCAGTAGAGAATGTCAGGGAAACGGATTATGTGGGTGTAATGGCATTTGATGATTCTTATGACAGGGTAGTGGAACTCCAGCTTGCAGAGGATAAGGCGGCGATTTCCAATGAAATTTTCTCTATAGGTATTGATGGAGGAACCTCCATTTATCCTGCGCTTTTGGCCGCTGCAACAGATATTAGCCAGGTAGATGCACAGATTAAGCATATTATTTTATTAACAGACGGCCAGGATACTTATGGCGATTATGATGAATTAAAACAAACGATAAATGATGCCGGAATTACATTATCTACCGTAGCAGTAGGGACAGGATGTAATGATGTTCTGTTAAAAGATTTGGCAGAAAGCTGTAACGGTCGTTATTTTTATACGGATATCAATACGGATATACCAAGAATTTTTGCGCAGGAAGTATTTTTATCGTCTAACACTTATCTTGTCAATGAAACATTTACACCCATTGTAACATCTAATGATGCAATGATTCGTGATGTGGTGGTAAGTGGTTTGCCTGAGTTAATGGGATATGTGGCTACCACTCCTAAGGCGAGAAGTATTCAGCTTTTGCAGTCGCACTATGGCGACCCTATCTTAAGTTACTGGCAGTATGGTCTGGGTAAAACTGTGGTATGGACCTCTGACGTGACCGGTGAATGGTCCGGTAATTATTCCGGTTGGGAAAATACTCAGCTTCTGTGGCATAATGTTATCCAGTACGTGACCCAGGATATGAGTATGGAGGGTGCTTACGTAGAAGTGGAGCAGAACGGAAGCCGTTCGGAGATTCATTATATTACAGAAAGTTATGATGCTAATACTGAGGTTTTTGCAACTGTTTTTGATGATGAAGGAAATGCGCAGGAAATAGAATTGGATCCGGTAAAACCCGGAGAATATATTGCGGGAATAGATACCGCGTCAACCGGTATTTATACCATTAATGTCCGGCAGAAGGAAGGGGAAGAAGTTGTCAGCAGTATCAATACTGCGGCAATCAATCAGTATTCCCTGGAGTATCGTTTTTATCCGGAAAATACATTGTTGGAAGAATATGTGGCATCTGTAGGCGGCTCTATGATTACAGAGGCCGGCGAGGTATTTGCCACCAGACCTGAGCATGTTAAAAGCCGTTGGAATATGGCAACGATTCTGCTGGTGATTGCTGCGGTGTGGTTTTTAGTTGATATTGCGGTACGAAGATTTCATTTAGATTTATCTAAGCTTGTTCCTGTGGAAAAGATAAAACAAAAGAGCGCAGAGCGGAAAGCAAAACATCAAGAGAAAAAGATATTAAAGGAACAGAAAAAAGAAGAGAAGAATCAAGACGGAAATATAAGGCAGGGAGCTGTGATGCAAAATGCGGCGTTACAGGCCGGACGTATGAGTGAGGCGAGAGAGTATGAATCTCTTGCAGGAAAAGCCGGTGAACAAATTACGCGTCCCGTACAACCTGCGCAGCCTGTGCAGGCTACCCAAGCCGGACAGCCGGCAACGGTGCAAAGAAGCGTTGCGCAGCCACAAAGAACGCAGGAAAGAAATTCTAACGCCCGCACGCAAAACCAAACACGTATCTGGACAAAGAACGGAGGAGATGTGTCTGCTCCAAAAGAAGCACAGAAGTCATCACAAAGCAGTGGAAAAGAATTATTAAATACCCGGGCGCTTTTGCGTGGATTGGGAGAGGATGAGTAAAATGAAAAAGAAGAGATGGATTATCATCATTGTGATTGTGGCAATTGTATTGCTGGTCGGAATTGTGGCGGGAGGTATTATCATCGG
Organism: uncultured Lachnospiraceae bacterium; assembly: GCA_964651555.1. Lineage (GTDB taxonomy): Bacteria > Bacillota > Clostridia > Lachnospirales > Lachnospiraceae > UBA3766. Next base: position 14,468 of record CAZYVY010000018.1, read on the forward strand.
CAGTGTATTAAATAAACCTCGGCAAAACGTGACCGACACCATTGGGGATGCACTTGCACAGAATACGGAATCGGACACTCAGGAAGAAGCCGGAGAAGGAAGTACACAAGCTCAGGACGATACTTCTTTTAGCGGTGTAGAGAGCAACCCGGTGATACAGACAGGGAATTTATCTGAGAATGCATCTGTTTATGAAGGCAGGGAAGGAACCGGAAAATATAATTATGGGGAAGCATTGCAAAAAGCAATTCTTTTCTATGAATTACAGCGATCAGGTGATCTGCCGGAAGAGACAAGATGTAATTGGAGAGGCGATTCAGGATTAAGCGATGGTGCTGATGCAGGGCTTGATTTGACCGGTGGTTTGTATGATGCAGGAGATCATGTGAAGTTCAATCTCCCCATGGCATATACATCTTCAACGTTGGCATGGTCGGTATATGAAGATTATGAAAGCTATGAGGAAAGCGGACAGTTGCCATACATTTTAGACACTCTTCGCTGGGTAAACGATTATTTGATGAAGTGTCATCCGGAGGATAATGTGTTTTATTATCAGGTAGGTGACGGTTCGGCAGACCATTCCTGGTGGGGGCCTGCAGAAGTAATGCAGATGGAAAGACCTTCCTATAAAGTGGATGTGCAGAATCCGGGTTCTACCGTATCGGCAGGTGCAGCAGCTTCTTTAGCATCCTGCTATGTGATTTTTAAGGATTCGGACAGCGAATATGCTAATGAGTGTCTGGAACATGCGGTGCAGTTGTATGACTTTGCAGCCGCAACCAAGAGTGATGCAGGATATACGGCGGCAAACGGTTTTTATACATCACACAGCGGTTTTTATGATGAATTAACCTGGGCAGCAGCGTGGCTTTATATTGCCACCGGCAAAGATTCTTATCTTTCGGATGCAAAAACATATTTTGCGCAGGCAGATACAAACTATAAGTGGGCACACTGCTGGGATAATGTATCCATTGGTGCTGCTACACTTTTGGCAACAGAGACCGGTGATTCGACTTTTAGCAAATTGGTGGAAGATAATTTGGATTATTGGACAACCGGCGTGGACGGCGAAAGGATTACATATACGCCGCAGGGATTGGCGTGGTTGGATTCCTGGGGTTCACTCAGATATGCCACAACGGAAGCGTTTGTCGCGTTGGTATACAGTCAGTCGGATGTGTGCCCTTCTGCTAAGAAAGACACATATTTTGATTTCGCGGTTTCACAGATTAATTATGCGCTTGGTGATACAGGATATTCTTACTTAATTGGTTTTGGGGAAAATTATCCTCAAAATCCGCACCATCGTACTGCTCAGGGTTCATACAGCAATAATATGAATGAACCTTCAGCGGCAAGACATACTTTGTATGGTGCCTTGGTAGGCGGACCTGACAGTAATGACGGTTATCAGGATGAAATATCAAACTATGTAAATAATGAAGTGGCTTGTGATTATAATGCAGGCTTGGTAGGCGCGTTAGCAAGTCTTTATCAAATTTATGGCGGTAAGACGCTGGTGGATTTTGGTGCCGTGGAAGATGTAGCTGTTGATGAAGTTTATGTTGACGCTTGTGTAAATGTGACAGGAACCAATCATTTGGAAGTTAAGGCATATGTGACGAATGTGTCAGCGTGGCCGGCAAGAGTGATGGATGATGTTACACTCCGTTATTTTATGGATTTATCGGAGGTCTATGAAAACGGTGGAACATATAATGATATTACACTGACTACAAACTACAGTCAGGGCGGAAGTGCAGTAGGTGTTATGCCATGGGATGAGGCAAACCATATCTATTATGTGGAAATACGGTTTAGCGGGGAACCGATTTATCCGGGTGGACAGAGTAGCTATAAGAAAGAAGTACAGTTTAGAATGACATCTTCTTCCGTATGGGATGATAGTAATGATTTTTCTTATCAGGATATAGCCGGAACAAATGGAGGCAGTCTTGTTAAAGCAAGTCATATGGCATTGTATGAGGACGGCGTGCTGATTTTTGGAAACGAACCGGATGGAGAGGGTGTTGCAGTAAGCGTTCCTGTTGGGCAGGACACGGAGGAAAATGTTTCAATCAATACTACCGGGGAAGAAAATCAACAGAATACCCAAAGCCAGCAGAATCAGAATGTACAGACCGCCACAGATACTGTCAGTGCCAGCGGATTAACCATGAAGGTAGAAAATCAGGCTAAGAGCGGTAGCGGTTCCAGTCTTTCTTTCTTCTTGACAATAAAGAATGACGGAGATGAGGCGGTTGCTATTTCTGATTTGGAAATGCAGTATTTCTTTACGGCAGACGGAGCGGGGAATTTGAATTTCTGGTGCGATTACGCATGTTTATCGGGTACTACATATTCGGCAATGACTGATAAGGTCAATGGAGAATTTCAAGACCACAACGGAAGTAATGCAGATACAGTGTTGTCTATAACCTGTGATTCCAAAGATGCAATCAGACCGGGAGATGAGCTGGTGATTCAGGTCCGTGTTGCAAAAGATGATTGGAGTAATTTTAACTTCAGTAATGATTATTCCGCTTTGGGAGCAGATAAAGTGGCAGTATATTGTGCCGGCGAGTTATATATGGGAACACAACCTTAATCATAAAAAAACTCAAATAAATCACAAAAAAAACTAGATTTATTGTAAAAATATGATAATATAGAATTGAATCACAAAAAATTCACATTTTGTAAAAGGAGAATAGAAGTGAAGTATACCTATGAATTATCAGTAATCATGAAAGATTTACTGGCAGGAAATAAAAAGGCTTTTCAGGAATTTTACATGCTGACAGCCAATGATGTTTATTTTCATGTTAAGCAGATTGTAAATAATGACGAAGAAGCTGCAAAGCTTATGATTCGTATTTACAAACGTCTGAATATGCGTTTAGAACGTCTGCAGAAACCTGAGGACACCATTAAATGGATGAATGATATTGTGTATGGTTTCCTTATGGAGTGGATTAACGTACATTGTGGTACAATGCTGATGGATGAAGAGATGGGAAGATATGAACAGATGCCCGTTAGTGTTCCTCATGAAGGTGGTTCGACTATGATGACGGAGGCTGAGACTGCAGCTTTGGCAGCCGGATATATTTCTCAGTTAATTCAGATTCATGCTATTACAGGTCTTGCCTATTTCTACGACAGCATGGAAATGAACGATATTGCAGAGTTATTACAGTGTGATGAAAGCCGTATTAATACCAGAACACGCTATGCAAGAAAGTTAATCGAAAGTTATTGTAAGGATTATGCAAAAGTTAACCATGTTGAAATCCAGACTGTGGATGTGCACATGATTCTTCTTGCCTATGTACTTCTTGCAAAAGAAACGGTAATGCCCGGCATGCGCGAATTGTATTTTGATATTGCACAGGAAATTGCAGATTAATAAAAGAGAAAAAGAAAAAAGAAAGACTCCTTGAAACCGGAACAACTCTTGGTGGAAGGAGTCTTTTGTGTTATACTGTATATTGTGATAAAAGACAGTTGAAAGAAAGATTTCGCGGGAAGGAGTAACCTATGGCTTTGCAGTTTTGGTTTGGCGCATCCGGAGCAGGAAAAAGCAGATGTGTCGGAGAAGAAATGATTAAAAAAGCAATTGAAAATCCTGATATAAATTATTTTATGATTGTGCCTGACCAGTTTACCATGCAGACGCAGAAACAAATGGTAAAAATGCATCCGGACGGCGGAATTTTAAATATTGATGTGCTGAGTTTTAACCGACTTGCTCACCGCGTTTTTGAGGAAGTGGGCAAAGATGACAGATTGGTATTGGATGATACCGGAAAATGTTTATTGCTGCGTAAGATAGCCGGTAAGGAAAAGGATAAATTGCCGGTTTTGTCAGCGGGGCTGAAATCTCCCGGATATATACAGGAAGTAAAGTCGGTACTGTCTGAATTCATGCAGTATGGGCTTAAACCGGAAGATGTAAAAGAGTTAGCTGTTTATTCGGAATCTAAACGCCCGTTGTATTTAAAACTGCAGGATTTGGCTTACTTGTATGAGGCTTTTCTAAAAGAATGCGAATCAAAATTTATAACAAAGGAGGAAACGCTTGACCTATTATGCGAAAGGCTGCCATATGCCGAAAGCATGAAGAAAAGTGTAGTGGTATTTGACGGATTTACCGGCTTTACACCAATCCAGAATAAAGTAATTGCAGAGTTACTTCATCAGGCCAAGGACGTCTGGGTAACCTTGGTGATGGACCACAGATACAGTCCTTATAAGCTGGAAGGGGAAGAATTTCTGTTTCATCTTTCGAGACAGACTGTTTTTAGTTTGCAAAAAATTGCGCAGGAACAGGGAGTGGCATTGAAAGAGGATGTGGTTTTATCAGAAACCCCGGTAAAGCGTTTTCATCACAATCCTACGATGGCGCATTTGGAGCGTAATTTATTCCGTGAAAAAAGCGAAGTATATGAAGAGGTTCCGGAAGGGTTAAAAATGGTAAAAGCGGCAAATATCCGGCAGGAATGTCGCATGATGTGTGCGGATATGTTTGAGCTGATAGAGAAAAAAGGGTATCGCTATCGGGATATTGCTGTGGTGACCGGAGATATGGGTAAGTATGAAGCACCTTTACGGCAGCAGTTTGAAAAGTATGGTATAGCATTTTTTATGGATACGACGAAAAGCATGTTATCCAATCCTTTTGTTGCTTTTTTACGTAATGCAATGGCAATTTTACAATATGGTTTCCGCTATCAGGATGTTTTCCGTTTTTTAAGAAGCGGTTTTGTGGATTTTTCCACCGATGAAATTGATAAATTAGAGAATTATGTCAGAGCAAGGGGAATTAAAGGTTTTGCCATGTGGAAGTCTCCTTTTATCCATCCTCATAAGGAAATCAAAAAGGATGAAAAGGAAATGGAGACATTGAACGGATTGAGAGAACGTTTTGTGTCTTTATTCAAGGTTTTGCAGGAAGAAACAAAAGAAAAGAATCTTTCTGCAAAACGGTGGTGCGAGCTGTTATATTATTTTTGTGAAGAACAAAAACTGCAGCAGAAACTGGAAAAATATGCTTTGTTTTTTGAAGAAAAGAATGAGTTGTCCACGGCGGTGGAGTATAGGCAGATTTACCGCCTGATTATGGATTTGTTGGATCAAATTGCCAATTTGCTTGGAGAGGAAGAATTGTCCATGCAGGAGATGATAGATATTTTAGATGCGGGATTTGCAGAAATCCGTGTCAGAAGTCTTCCTCAAGGCGTTGATCTTTTGGTTGTGGGAGATATCCAACGTACAAGACTAAAAGAAATCAAAGCCCTGTTTTTCCTGGGGGTAAATGAGGGCAATATTCCCCAAAGTGCAGACAAGGGCGGATTAATTTCAGACATGGAAAGAGAATTCCTTGTATCTTCGGGAAGAGAGCTGGCACCTACTCCGGCAGCGCAGATGTTTATGGAGCGTTTGTATCTATACATGAATTTAACGAAACCGTGGGAATATTTGTATCTTTCGTATGCTTCCATGGAAGAGGATGGCAGTACATTGCGACCGGCATATCTGATACCTGAGATAAAAAATATCTTTCCCCGGCTTGCGACTGTTCTTGGAAACAATGAAAGTCCTATTTTATCCGTTCAAGATGCGAAAGAGCGTATGGCATCACTATTATGTGAATATGCAACGGGAACCATGCCGGAAAAAAGGCAGAGTGAGATGTATGCCCTTTATGCGGATTTACTTGCCAGAGAGGAATGCAATTCCTGGTTACATGAACTGACGGAGGCTGCATTTTTGTCTTATCAGCCCGGAACATTGGAACAGAAGCTGGCTGAAGAATTATATGGTAAAATCATGGAGTGCAGTATTAGTTCGCTGGAAAGGTTTGCCTCATGTCATTATGCCCATTTTCTGGCATACGGATTGCGGTTGTCCCCACGGGAGGAATATGGTTTTGAACATATGGATATGGGTAATGTAATGCATGATATCCTTCAACGTTTTGGCGAAATGTTGCAGGAAAAGAGCATGGAATGGACAGAGGTCAGTGAGGAAACCATAGAAACATTTGTGGAGAAAGCAGCAAATGAAATCAGCGGAACATATGGCGGTGCTATTTTGCAGGATAGTGCAAAGAACCGCTATTTTGTGATGCAGTTAAAAAGAATCCTGCGGCGTACCATAAGGACTCTGCAACAACAGTTAAGGTACGGAACATTCAAGCCTTATGCATTTGAAAAAGATTTTCGTCATATTTACAATATTGACTGCGAAGGTCAAAGCGACGGTCAGCTGTTATTGAAGGGAAGAATTGATAGAATTGATACCTGTTTGCATGATCAGGAGGTATTGGTAAAAGTAGTGGATTATAAGTCGGGAAACCGTAAATTTGATGTAAACACATTGTACTACGGTATAGCACTGCAGTTGGCCGTATATCTGGGACAGGCGGTAAAAAATATGGAAGCTGTTTATCCGGATAAAAATATTGTTCCCGCCGCCATGTTATATTATCGTGCCGTAGATCCGATTTTGAATACTGAAAAGGCACTTACAAAAGAGGAAAGCGAAATTGAAATACTAAAAGAGTTAAATCATACAGGGGCAGTTTCTTCAAGAGCCGGTGTTGTGGATGCTTTGGATGAAACGTTTACAAAGAAATCCATGGTGGTACCCGTTAGTAAAAAAGGGGACGAAGTTGTATTGAGTGACAGTGTATTTGATCCTCTGGTGTTAAACCGGATGTTGGATTTTGCCCAGGATAAAGTGATGGAGCTTGCGAATGAAATTATGCAGGGGAAAATCGATATAAAACCTGTAGAAATCAAAAAAACAGATGCTTGTGAATTTTGTGATTACAAGGATGTATGCGGTTATGACAGCAAAATCAAAGGCTATGAAAAGTGCAGACCGGAAGAGGTGGATGTCACTGTGTTTGCAGAGAAAAAGGAGGCGGATGAAGATTGGCAGTAACTTATACTGAAGACCAACAGACGGTTATCGACTTGCGTGACTGTAATATTCTTGTTTCCGCCGCTGCGGGAAGCGGTAAAACAGCCGTACTTACGGAACGCATTGTACAAAGAATATGTGATTGTGACAATCCCGTGCAGATTGACAGGATGCTGATTGTAACCTTTACCAATGCAGCGGCTGCAGAGATGAAAGAAAGAATTGGTACCGCGCTTCGTAAACGTCTGGAGCAGGAGCCGGGGAACGGACATCTCCGTAAACAGATTACGCTTTTAAATCATGCCCAGATTACGACGATACACAGTTTTTGTCTTTATTTATTGAGAAATCATTTTCATGAGATAAACTTAGACCCGGCATTCCGCATTGCGGATGATGGCGAAATCAAGCTGTTGAAGGAAGAGGTTTTAGAATCATTTTTAGAAGAAAAGTATGAGGAATCGGAATCGGAATTTCTTGATTTTGTGGAAAAATATGCCGGAAACGGAAGAGAAGACGGTTTACGCAGTATGATGTTTCGTGTTTATGATTTTGTTTGCAGCAATCCTTTTCCGGAGTTATATATAAAAGATTGTATATCCGTTTTGGCAGAGGAAAAAGAACAATTATCACCTGCCTGTATGCATTTTTTGCAGGAATATGAAAAAACTGCGTTGGAGGAATGTATTTCCATGACCCGGCAGGCCTTGGCGTTGTGCGATGAACCGGGAGGACCTTTACAGTACAAAGAGGCTCTGTCTGATGATTTGATTTTTTATAAAAGTGTTGAGGAGGATGAACCCTTCCTGAAACGCGCGGCAAAGTACAGTGCCCATAAATTTATGATGTTATCAAGGAAGAAAACCAATGATCCGGATATCGAGCTGCAGGATAAAGTAAAGGAACTTCGGAATGCATCAAAAAAAATCCTTGAGGATATCAGAAGTAAATTTTACTATGATGATGCAAAACAGATACTGTCAGATTCCTATCAGGCTGGACAAACGTTGGCTTACTTATTGAAGCTTGTGGGTGAATTTGGTGTTGCATTTGATAAAAAAAAGCGTGAGAAAAACTTGGTTGATTTTTCGGATATGGAACATCTGGCACTTCGTATTCTTTTAAAATGGGACGGTGAGCAATTTGTTCCGGGAGAAGTGGCACTGTCGTACCGGGAATATTTTCAGGAAATTATGGTGGATGAATACCAGGACAGTAATATGGTGCAAGAATTATTGTTGGAAAGCATCAGTTGTCAGACGCAAGATACCGGAAACCGGTTTATGGTTGGTGATGTAAAACAGAGTATTTACCGTTTCCGTCTGGCACGTCCCGAAATTTTTATGGATAAATATTCTTCTTTTGATGCACTAATCGGTAAAAACCGAAGGGTGAACCTTTCCAAAAACTTCCGAAGCCGTAAAGAAGTACTGGAAGGAATTAACAGTGTATTTGAAGAATTAATGATTCCGCAGGTTGGCAAGGTTTCTTATGATACTGATGCAAGACTGTATTATGGTGCTGATTATGTGGAAACCCAGGAAGATTACCATACAGAGATACTTTTATATGACAAAGAAGAATTTGCTGACGCTTATATCCAATCCGTGGAAGCAGAAGCGCAAATCATTGCCCAAAGAATCAGGGAATTGTGTAAAGAATTCCAAGTGACGGATAAGGAAACGAAAAAGTTACGTCCGGCAAAGTACTCGGACATGGTTATTTTACTCCGGACGGCAGCCGGTGTGGATGATGTCATGAAAAAGGTGTTGGAAGAAGAAAATATTCCGGTGTATATTTCATCGGGAAAAGGATATTTTACGGCACCGGAAATACAGGGTATATTAAATTATATTACAATAATTAACAATCCGCGACAGGATATCCCTTTGTTGGGCGTTTTGCATTCTCCACTGGGAAAATTTACGGAGGAAGAAATTGCAAAAATAAGAGTCAGGAACGGGAAGAAAGGACTTTTGTATGACAGTTTGACAAACTACGCAATGTATGGCGGTGAGCAGGAGCTTGCAGATAAAATCGAAAGCTTTTTAGCGGAATTGGAGATGTGGAGACAGAAGTCTGTTTATATGTCGGTGTGTGCACTGTTGGAAGAGATATTGGAGGATACCGGTTATCTGCAGTATTGTACGGCAATGCCGGGAGGACAGCAACGGAGGGCCAATCTGTTGGTGCTTTTGCAGAAGGCTAAGGCATACGAGGGTACAGGTTATTCAGGCTTGTTTGATTTTATCCGTTATATGGAATTGATTAAAGAACGTGATATTGATTTTGGAGAAGCCAATGTATTGGATGAAAATGCTAATGTTGTCCGTATTATGACCATACACAAAAGTAAAGGTTTGGAATTCCCGATTTGTTTTGTTGCCGGTTGCTCAAAACAATTTAACCGCAGGGAAAGTGCAGAAGCAATCCTGACAGATGCAGACCTGGGGCCAGGCAGTGATTATATCGATTTGAATTTGCGGTGCAGAAGAAAGAGTATCCGTAAAAACATCATTGCGATAAAACAAAAAAATGATGCAAGGGGAGAAGATTTACGTGTTCTCTATGTTGCCATGACCAGAGCAAAGGAAAAATTGATTATGGTTGGCGCAAAGAACGCATCGGAGAAAGAACAAAAGGATATGGGAGCTTATACCATATTGAATGCTAAATCATTTATGGATTTGGTTTTGCCGATTGCATTAAAAAACAAAGAGTTGTTTCATTGCCGTATGTTTACAACCGAAGATGTAGATTTTTTTGCCGCTGCAGATGCAGTGGAGACTGAACTTTTACAGGAAGAATTAAAATGTATTTCTCCCAAGATAATATGGGAACCCTATGTTTATCCGCACAAATCGTTGGAAGGATTATATACAAAGACAACGGTTTCCGAATTGAAGAAAGCAGCTTATCTTGAGGAAGAAGAAATATGCCATGAGTTGTATGCGGAACCGGAAATGATACCGTATGTTCCTAAATTTATTGCGCAGAAGGAAGAAGGTGCAGGTGGAGCAAGACGTGGTAGTGCGTATCATCGGGTAATGGAACTTATGGATTTTTCTCTGGCATTGCAAGCAGAGGATGTAGGAAAAAAAGTTTACAACCTGCGGCAAAAAAATATTTCCCAATTAAGGATTTTGGCTGCGGAGGATGCCTTGGTAGATAACCGGAAAGTTTGTGCATTTATGCAGACGGATTTGGCAAAGCGTATGGGAATTGCGCAGCAGCAAAACAGACTCTACCGGGAGCAACCCTTTGTTTTGGGCGTAAAAGCATCAGAAGTAAACAGCGATTTTCCTGAGGAGGAAGATGTTCTTGTTCAGGGTGTGATTGACGTTTATTTTGAGGAAGAGGATGGTCTTGTTTTAATGGATTATAAAACCGACAGGGTAGATGAAAGTGGTGAATTGGTTAAAAGATACCGTACCCAGTTGGAGTACTATGCAGAGGCTTTGGAGAGGCTGACGCACAAAAAAGTAAAAGAAAAATTGATTTATTCATTTGCACTGCATATGGTAATCAAAGTGTAATAGGAGAGGTAAAGATGTACAAAGTTGTATTATTTGATTTGGACGGGACATTGACAGATTCGCGGGAAGGAATCTGTAAATCCGTACAATATGCTTTGGTAAAAATGGGGTTGCCGGCTCCGCAGTTAAAGGATTTGGAATGTTTTATCGGGCCACCGTTAAAAACAAGCTTCCGTGAGTTTTACGGAATCGAGGGAGAAGATGCAAAGCGGGCAACCGCGTATTACAGGGAACGTTATTCTGAAGTTGGAAAATACGAGAATATGCCCTATCCCGGCATGAAGGATCTGCTAAAAACAGTTAAAGAAGCCGGATATATTCTTGCTGTAGCTTCCAGCAAGCCGGAAATATATGTAGAAGACATTTTAAAGCATTTTGGTTTATATGAATACTTCGATTGTGTAACCGGCAGTGACATGGAGGGAAAACGTGGTGAAAAAGAAGATGTGATAGAGGAAGCTTTTCAACGTATGGGGCTTACTCCAAAGATGCGTAAGCAAACCGCAGTTATGGTAGGAGACCGTTATTTTGATATAAACGGGGCGAAATATTTTGGCATTGACAGCATTGGGGTAACCTACGGATTTGCAAAAGAGGGTGAATTGCAGGAAGCGGGTGCCACATACGTAGTAGATACCGTAGAAGAATTGCAGGAGTTGTTGTTAAGGAAGAAAGCTGATTAATTATGGATAAAAAAATAAAAATTGTTCAGACATTGATGCGTATTTGCGGTGGGATAGTAATTTATCTGGCAACGTATCTTTTGATATTGTCGGTTGCCGGCAGTATACCTGCTATCCGTTCCCTGCATGCTATGTATTTGAATGCAGTTGCTATGGGGATTGCGGCAGTGGTTCTTGGTTTTACCATAAAAAAAGAAGAATACGAATGGCAGGGAAAGGGTAAAACATGGAGATATGTCATTTCTGTTGTGTTACTTGCATATGGTGCTTCTGCATTTTTTAATGTTCTGTTAGGAAGCATTCCATGGCAGGAGTTTGCGGGAACTGATGCGGTTCCGGATGAGAATGTATATTACGGAATTCCCTTATGGGCGCGAATGATTTGTTATGAGTTGATTGCGCCGGTGGCAGAAGAATTATTGTTCAGACAGGTTATATTTTGCAGATTAAAGAAGATAGCCCCTGTGTGGGTGGCAATGGTGGTTTCGGCGTTGGCATTTGGTATTTATCATGGAAATTTAGTGCAGGGGCTTTATGCTTTTATCATGGGAATTTTTCTGGCACTGGTTTATGAATGTACCGGAAATTTACTATTTCCGATTATCTTTCATATGATTGCCAATCATCTTTCGGACATCTGTTATGAATTTCCTAAAGTGGGAGAAATGGTATATTCTGTTCCGGGAGCGGTAGTTTCGGTATTCATGATTGTCGCAGGACTTCTGCTATTATTCAAAAAACAGAACAAATGTTCTAAAAACACATTGCAATCTTCTTAATGATGTGATATGATAAATACAGCTGAAGAAGAGAGTAGATATGCCGGTGTTGGGATGATTTATGAATCACCTGATATCGGCACCGATGCCCCGGACGTAGGGGAGTTTGGAGATTATACAAATTGGAGATACATATTTCGGTTCGTAATCTTGTTGAATTTATTATGCGCGCCGGAGATATAGACAGTAGCCGGGTAGGTAAAGCCACAGAAATGGCTATGCATGAGGGCAGCAGGATTCATAGAATGCTTCAGAGGAAAGCCGGAAGTGCTTATGAAGCGGAAGTGTCCATGAAGTATTGTTATATTACCGACAAGTATACCATTACCATTGAAGGACGTGCGGATGGTGTTATTACAACACCGGATGGTATTATTATTGATGAGATTAAAGGAACTTATCGCGAATTGGATAAAATAGAGGCGCCACAACCTGTGCATCTTGCACAGGCAATGTGTTATGCCTTTTTTTATTGTTCACAAAATGATTGTAGCCATATAGGTGTACGGTTGACCTATTGTAATATAGAAACAGAAGAAGTCAGATATTTTCAGGATGACTATACACAGAAAGAATTGTACTGTTGGTTTGATGACTTGATGAGTCAATATAGGAAGTGGGCAGATTTTGAGGTGGAATGGAAAGAAAAGAGGCAGGATTCCATCAAAAATATGATGTTTCCCTTTGAATACCGAACAGGACAAAAAGAACTGGTAACACATGTGTATCATACAATTTGTCATCAAAGAAAGCTGTTTATTGAGGCTCCTACCGGAGTCGGAAAAACCATTTCGGTATTGTTCCCGGCTATTAAGGCATTAGGGGAAGGCAAGGCGCAAAGAATATTTTATCTTACGGCGAAAACCATTACCGGTACGGTTGCGGCGGATACTTATGAAATTTTGCGGAAACAGGGACTATGTATGAAAACCGTAAGTATCACAGCTAAGGAAAAGATATGTCCCATGGAAAAGGTGGAATGCAATCCTCAAGGCTGTCCATATGCAAAAGGACATTTTGACAGGATTAATGATGCCATGTACGAGCTTCTGACAACAGAAGATTCTTTTACAAGAGAAACCATAGAAGAATATGCGGAAAGGCATATGGTATGCCCTTTTGAAATGAGTCTTGATATGAGTCTTTTCGCAGATGGTATTATTTGTGACTATAATTATTTGTTTGATCCCCATGTGTACTTAAAGCGTTTCTTTTCAGAAGGAAGCAAGGGTGAGCATTTGTTTCTGATTGACGAAGCACATAATCTTCTGGAACGCGGAAGGGATATGTATTCGGCAGACTTGTGTAAAGAAGAGTTTATGGAGCTGAGGAGGGAAATTCAGCGTTATACAGAACATAAGACAAGAATATTCCCCCACCTTGAAGCGATTTCCAAAGGATTAAGCAGATGTAACAAAGAAATGCTGGCATTAAAACGGACGTGTAATGGTGAATACCGGATTATTTCCAATGCAGAGTATCTGTCTTCTTTTATTCTAAAAGTGAATAATTTATACGCAAAGATAGAAAAGTATCTTGAAGACGAACAAAAAGACAGTGACTTGCGTGGTCAAATATTAGAGTTTTACTTTAAATTAAGCCATTTTCTTTTGATTTGGGACAGTGTGGATGAAAATTATAAATTATATCTCCGTTTTGACGGTCAGGATAAGTTTTTATGCAGATTATTCTGTGTAAATCCCTCTTATCATTTGCGGTTATGCATGGATAGAGGAGTAAGTACCGTTCTTTTTTCGGCCACATTGCTACCAATACAGTACTATAAGAGCCTGCTTGGCGGAGAAAAAAAGGATTATGAGGTTTATGCACATTCTATCTTCCGGCCGGAAAACCGAGGTGTTTTTGTTGCCTCGGATGTGACCAGCAGATATAACCGCAGAGGAAGGGAAATGTATAATAAGATAGCGGAACATATCAGGAAAATCGTTGCCTGTAAACAGGGAAATTATCTGGTGTTCTTTCCGTCGCATGCGTTTGCCAATGCGGTATATGAAGTGTTTTGCGCATCTTGGAATAATGAGGAAGAAATTCTTCTTCAGGGTGAAAATATGAAAGAAGATGAGAGGGAGAAATTTCTCTTGGCGTTTACAGAGAATGCCAAAGGTGAGCATAATCTGATTGCATTTTGTGTGATGGGCGGTATCTTTTCGGAGGGAATTGATTTAAAAGGAGAATCGCTTATTGGTGCAATTATTGTTGGAAACGGAATGCCACAGGTATGCCCGGAGCGTGATATTTTAAGGCGGCATTTTGATGAAACGGAAGGGAAAGGGTTTGACTACGCATATAAGTTTCCGGGAATGAACAAGGTATTGCAGGCAGCAGGCCGTGTCATCAGGACCGCCGAAGATGTGGGTATTGTGGCATTGCTTGAAGAGCGTTTTATGGATGCATCATATCAGAGACTTTTTCCGAAAGAATGGAATGCCTTTAAAGTATGTAATGTTGAGGATATGGAAGTTGTGGTTGGGGATTTTTGGCAAACACACAAATAAGAATAGTTATGTAACTGTATTTCGACAAAAAAATGCAAGATGACACAAAAAGTGACACTTGTGTCTGCGATAAAAGTTGCAAAATCGACAAAAACGACCCTTGTGGATAACTCTGTGGAAATGGTGGATTTTAAAGGGCAAATGGGTGTGAATTATTCACTTGTGTCACAAAAATTGAGGATAAATATAATGCAAGATTTGCAAAAAAAGAGTCATATAAAGAAAAAGATTATGTTAACTTTTTTAAAGTTGTTGTAAAAACACAAGAAATGTATGAATGTGTTGTCAAAAGATTAAAAAAATAATATAATCATTATTCAGGTGTTTAACGTATTTCACAAACGTAGTAAGGAAGGAGCGGCATGGAAGAAAACAATAAAAAGAAAAAACTGACGTCGGGCGAAATTGCTTTAGCTGTTATTTTGTTGCTATTGCCTGTTTTTTTTCTTCAAATACTATCGTTTGTTTTGTTGATGTTGATTCCCTTTTTTCTTTTGGCATTGATTGCGTTGGCTGTTTTTGCGGTTTTTGTGATGATTGGGGGAATTACCCTGTTTGGTATAGGAATCAGTAAGTGTTTTGTTATGCCCATGGGAGCGTTGGCCATTGCAGGCTATGGTCTTGCAAATATCGGAATAGCACTTTTTATCGAGTGCTTTGTGTTGTGGATTTTTACGGTTGTTATTCCGGCGGCTTTTCGTAAGATTCGTGGAAATAAGGAGGTTGAGAATGAAGAAGCATCTTAAATCCTTATTAAAGTCATCCGTTATTTTAGTAATATTGGGAACAGTAATGATGATGCTGGGTATTTTGTTTGGCGGTGTAGGAGAATTGAGCACCCAGGTATCAGAACTGGTAACGGTGGTACGCACCGGTGTTGTAAAAACCGTGGAACGGTTGCCGATGTTGGATCGGCTTGCAAATATAAACGGTTTTACGCTGGTCATCGACAAAGATCAGGTTTCGTTTACGGTTAATGAAAAGTATGAAACCTTGACCGGTGATTATCAAAATTTTAATTTGGCAAAGTCGGATGAAGTGAATAATCTTGATATCAGCGTGCTGAGTGGGGATTTTTCAGTTCTGCCTTCCGAAAACGGACAATATGGAGTAGAGTGTCGGGGAGATGCACAATTCCAGTGTTATGTTGAAGACGAAACCCTGTTTTTGGGAGTTTTTCCCACTAGTACAGTTGGCGGGCACGATATGGCAGAAGTTATATTGTATGTGCCGGCGGAAGAAAGCTACGAGAAAATATTTTTGTTTTGTTCAGGGAATGAAACGGAAATAAAGGTTCCTTTGCGGGGAGAAGAAATGCAACTGAGTGTTATTTGCGGTAATAATGCTTTCGAGGAAGAAATAACAGTTGAACAGTTCAATATGAATGTGGGAGTAGGAAGTGTTGAAATAGAACAGGTTTCTGCTACGGATATCAACGTTGAGGTGAGCAATGCTGAAGTAGATTTGGAGAATATTACTGCAGATTCCCTAAGCGTAAGTGTGGGAATGGGTACTTTGGTGCTGAACGGAGAAACCTCGGGGAATATTGATATCAGTTGTGGAATGGGAAATCTTCAAATGATGCTGCGCGGTATGCAGGAAGAGTATAATTATGATATATCCGGTTCTGCCGAAAGCGTACAAATCGGTAGCGATACATTGGCGGGAATGGTAATGGAACGTTGGATAGACAACGGCTCAAACAAAAAGATTACGATGAGTTGTTCCATGGGAAATGTAAAAATAGAATTTGTACAATAGCGGTATTGTACATCCGAGGTGATAAAGTGAGTCAAAAGCAGAAGATAAAAGAAGCAACAAAAAAAGTGGCTAAGGGGCTGTTTACTTACTATAATATTAAGCTGGCAATTCGTGTTACGGTTTTTGTGACGGCATTGGTCTTATATTTTATCAATAAGGACTGGCTGGATTTTACCGGGGATTGGCACAGGACCCATTTGGCACCTATGCATATTATATGGTTGATTCTGATGGTGGAAATTTTTATGCAGTTAAATCCTTTCAGTAAAGTGAGTAAGGGTTGCCTGAAACAGTTTCCGTCACATTATAAGGCGCCGGAAGGCGGTTATGATGAAGAGGAATTGAAAAGACAGATTAAATTCCGTGATCGTGGGGCGTTAAAAGTAATGGTGGTCTGGGTGTTGTTTAATGCCGTTTTTGCCGCTTTGTATTTTTGCGGAATTCTTGGTGTGCCGGAAATGGTTCTTTTAAGTCTTTTTTATTATGTGTCGGACCTTATTTGTGTTATATATTATTGTCCCTTCCAGCACCTGATGATGAAAAACCGTTGTTGCGTCAGCTGCAGGATTTTTGCATGGGGGATACCCATGATGTTAACTCCGATGTTTTGCATCATAAGCTTTTATTCCACGTCTCTTTCCATTATGGCGATTTTTGTAACCTTGATGTGGGAAATCGTGTACAGAAGGCATCCGGAGCGCTTTTTCGAAATCAGCAATGAGAACTTACGGTGCGCAAATTGTAAAGATAAAATGTGTAAAATCAAGAAACCGAAATTCTATTTGCCGAAGAAGGTTGCCAAAGACGGTGAAAAAGTAGTAAAATAGGGCTTGGTATGTTTTTATGTATAACGTTTGACAAAACATCAAAATCTAGGTATGTTTTAACATAGAATAAAAAAGGAGTACTTGAGAATGAGCAAAGAACTTGCAAAAACTTATGATCCTCATGGTATTGAGGACCGTCTCTATCAAAAGTGGCTGGAAAAGAAATATTTCCACGCAGAAGTGGATGAAAATAAAAAACCGTTTACCATCGTGATTCCGCCTCCAAACATTACAGGCCAGCTTCACATGGGACATGCATTGGATAATACCATGCAGGATATTTTAATCCGTTTTAAAAGAATGCAGGGATACAATGCCCTTTGGCAGCCCGGCACCGACCACGCGAGTATCGCAACCGAGGTTAAAATTATTGAGAAGTTAAAAGAAGAAGGTATCGATAAAGCAGACCTTGGCCGTGAGAAGTTCTTAGAGCGTGCGTGGGATTGGAAAAAAGAATACGGCGGAAGAATTATCAGCCAGTTAAAGAAATTAGGTTCTTCCTGTGACTGGGACAGAGAGCGTTTTACTATGGACGAAGGCTGTAATAAGGCAGTTACGGAAGTGTTTATTAAAATGCATGAAAAAGGATGGATTTACAAAGGCGCCAGAATCATTAACTGGTGTCCTGTATGTAATACATCTATTTCGGATGCAGAGGTTGAATATGAGGAGCAGGCAGGTCATTTCTGGCACATTAAGTACCCTATTGTAGGTACTGATGAGTTCCTTGAGTTTGCGACCACACGTCCCGAGACTATGCTTGGTGATACTGCGGTGGCGGTAAATCCCGAAGATGAAAGATATACCCATTTGGTAGGAAAGATGGTGAAGCTTCCTTTTGTGGACCGTGAAATTCCTATCATTGCAGATTCTTATGTAGATAAAGAGTTTGGTACCGGCGTGGTTAAGATTACTCCGGCACATGACCCTAATGACTTCCAGGTGGGACAGCGTCATAACCTGCCTCTTATTAACATCATGAATGATG
>CAZYVY010000019.1:0-30272 GCA_964651555.1 uncultured Lachnospiraceae bacterium
CGCCTGCCCGATATCTATTTTACTAAATTTTGAAGAAATTTACAATGCAAATTTGACAATTTCATGTATTTTTTACGTATTATTTTTATTCCAGATTAAATTGTTAAAATTGTTTCTACAATTCAAACAACTTCTTTCTTATAAAAGCAAAAAATCACATGGAAAAAGTCTCCCTCTTCCATGTGATATTATCCTACTGCAAATTATTGTTACAGATTGCCCATCTCAGTTTCAATGGTTTCATAAGTTTCAATACGCTTCATATCCATCTCCGGCATACCGATAAAAATACCACCGTACATAAACGTATCCGCTTTCTTCTCAATACGTACAATTTCTATAAAACAATGAATCATTTCTTTTGTCCATATGGTCAGATATGCCTCATAAACCGCACCAATGGTTAAAACCTTTTTGCAATTAAAACCGATACCGGTCTTAGAGATATCAATAACCTCAATAATTACTTCTTCTTCCGAACCGCCATCCAGTCTTTTTACCAATAACTTTGCATCAAGTTCCATTCGTTTGCTTCTTCTTCTCTCTTCCATTTCCCCACTCCTTGTCCTTTTATTCCAGTTTCATTTCCGCTTTGCCGCCTTGCTGTGCACGTACATATAAAACAATGGAATCAATTGTTGTACCCTCAGGCACTTCCGTTACCAAAACTACTTCCTTGCCGGATTCTACCGGCAGTGTATCCATCAACATTGACAAATCATTCTCTAACAGAGTTGTCAATGCAGCTGTATAACTTCCACCATTAATACCGATTGCAAAACTTGCCCCCATGGACATCATATCCACAGAATATTCTTCACCGCTTACATTGGCAAGATTAAACTTTAGAATCAAAAGTTCATTTCCCTGTGTGGGAGTCATAGCAAAATATAATGCCCCTTCTTCGCTTGGATATTGGGAACAGATTTCATATCCAAGATAATCAAAATCTGTATCTGTAAGTCCTAACGCTCCCGGCATATCCGCTATTGTACCCACGGCTGCTGCACTGTTTGAATTACTTCCGGAACTGTTTCCGCCAACCACTTCAATCTCATCAGCCTGGGAAGCTTGTGCTTTCTCAGCCTCCAA
This sequence comes from uncultured Lachnospiraceae bacterium, assembly GCA_964651555.1. Lineage (GTDB taxonomy): Bacteria > Bacillota > Clostridia > Lachnospirales > Lachnospiraceae > UBA3766. Next base: position 1,093 of record CAZYVY010000019.1, read on the forward strand.
ACGCGCCTGTTCTTCTTCCTGCGCTTTTGCTTCCTCTGCCTTTACCGCTTCTTCCTCCAAAGCAAGAGCAAGCTCTTCTTCATTCAGCAACGTATCCTGATAATTAGCATCGTACTTTAATAACAAATCTGCCATATACTGGGTAACAATCTCCGTTTCATCCTCACTTAATTCCGGAATTGCAGAAACGCAGCCACCAAGGGCAAACACAGCACAAGAGGCCGTTAATACCAATAAAAGCTTTATTCGATTCATATTGACCTCCCATGTTTTTAATATCTTGTTCAGTATATCATGTTTACCTGATTTTAACAAGATACTTCAAAATAGAAAGTCACACCATCTTCTTCATTCTTTACCCCATAATCCTGATTTACAGACTCCATAACCGCTTTTACAATTGATAAGCCGACACCGCTTCCGCCGTACTCTCTGGTTCTCGCTTTATCCACCTTGTAAAACTTATCCCAGATATGAGGGATGCTTTCATCCGGAATATTTTTTCCTGTATTGAAAACACTGATGCGGACAGATTCTTCCTTCTTTTCCATGTAAACCCGAATAATTTTGTCGCCTTCTACATGGTTCATGGCATTGGTAAGATAATTACGGAATACTTCTTCAATTTGAATTTCATCCGCCCAGACATAGGCAGGTCTGGGAATATCACACTCTATCGTGATATTATTCTGTTCAAATAAAAGGTTCATGGACTGCAAATAATTGTATATCAATTCAGAAATGTCAAATCGTTCTATTTGAACAAGATTATTACCAAATTCCAGCTCATTTAAACTCATAAGCTTCTTTACCATGTCGTTCATTCTATTTGCTTCATCCATAATGACATCACAATAAAACTCTTTGCTGGCTTCATCATTATCGTTAATACCCATTTTTAATCCTTCTGCATATCCCTGTATCAGTGCAATGGGCGTTTTTAATTCATGAGAAACGTTGGCAAGGAATTCCTTACGCATTTCATCAACTTTTTCCTTCTTCTCAATATCTTTTTTCAGCTCATTGTTTGCTGTTTTTAATTCAGAAATAGTATTCTCCAGCTTATTGGACATCTGATTCATATGCATACCCAAACGTTCAACTTCATTATCACCCTGTACATCATATTTAGCATCAAAATCCAAATTAGTCATACGTTCGGAAATCTCGGTAAGCTGTCGAATCGGTCTGGTAATACGGTTGGTCATGTAAATAATCAATATAACACCTGCAAATGCAGAAATTGCCGCCGTAGCAATCCAGAACCTATTGGACAAATTAACACTATTAACGATGCTCTCCATAGATGAACGAATCAAAAAACGGTATCCGTTTTCCAAAGTTCCCCACATTTCAAGATAATTTTTGTCCATTGCATCATCTGTTGCAATCTGCAATACATATCTCTCGGTTTCTTCCAAAATCTCAGAATTCGGATTATCAAAAAAGAAATATTCAACAAGTTCTTCTTTGATTTCTTCATCTTCACCACGCACCGAAGCAAGAATTTGTGAATTATTATCCATTACAATGATATTGATACCATACTGCTCGCACAAATCTAACATTTCATCCTTAAAAGGTTCTGATAAAAGCGGATATTTTGTACTGATGGTATTCATTTGCAAATATACATTTACAAAATCCCTTTGTTTTATCTGTATATGAAAGTTTCGCAAAAATAACGTATTTATCGTAATCGGCATAAGTATTGTTACGAGCATAATCATTATAAAAATCACGGAAAACTGTTTTCTGATGGAATGTTTCATAATTAACTCCTTTTGTATTCACTTTATATATTATAAAGGTAGTTTGTGAATAGAATGTGGATTTCCGTTAAAAGAGTTTCTTTATCAAAGGAATGCGTTTTAAAAGATTCATAAACAAAATCCCGATTACCATGGCAGCAGGTAACCATACCAAGGTTGCTCCAAACCAGGTGATGTAAGATACTAACCCATCATATATCCACTGCGTCAGCCCTCTTACCTGAGGTTCCAGTAAATATACGCCGAACACGCCGGCGCCGGCAAATAAAAGAACTTTTTTAAGTACCCGGGGAAATCTTATCTTACTGCAAATCCAACGCACATCTATCATAAGCATTGCCACCATTAAGAAAGTTAACCCGTCTATTTCTTCAAATTGTCCATAATATTGCTGCAAAATATGAGTTTCAGCCATAAACATAACAAAAGCTGCAATGCCCACAACATTGATAAAAATCAGTTTTGGCTTCTTCTGTAATTCATCACCATATACGTGTTCAATAAAATACCCCAGCAGGGGATAAATAAACAAGGCATCAAGCATGGGTATACTAAACTTATTCGGCGGAAAATTACACACGAATTCAAAAACCGGCAGAATTCCTTCTACCAGAATATACAGTCCAAACAAATAAAAATAATGCTGCTTCTTCATGCCTTTTACAAGAAAACGCAAAAAAGGAAGAATCAGTAAAAACATTAAATATGCCCGGAAGAACCAATACTGATTAATGGCTTCGTAACTGTATAATATGTGTATGTATGACTTTAAACCAAATCCCACAATAGGATTTGCCAGATATGACAACAGATATTGGATAAAGGTAAAAACAGCAAACACAATTGCCATTGGCAGAAACCTCTTTTTAAGAAGGATTTTTATCTTTTCTTCCTTATGCAGTAAAACCGCACCGGATACACTAAAGAAAATATAATTGCACATTACACAGATGCATGCCATTGCAATTCCAAGCCAATAAGACGGCATACTTCCTGCCGTTTCATAATGCCATCTCGCCCTGTCTCCCGTATGCTCATAGAGCACCATAAAAATGGCAATCAGACGAATAATTTCCAAATAAATCTTCTTTTCTTTCGTAACCATATTGTCCCCCAACAATAAAACTACTCTTCTACATTTTTACCCGATATGCGATAAATCTTTTTTCTTGTCTTCTTTTACGGTAAAGACCATCGGTTCCTCTGCCAAATCATTAAAATTAGAGTGATTATTTCCTACATCCGAATACATTGTAAGCGTATTTGCCACAAATACAAAAGCAATGGAAAAACCAATAGTCAGGCTCAAACCGATTATTATACATACAACCATGATTATTCCGCCTCCCCTCTCTTCATTAATGGCAATTTCTCCGTAGTCGGCAAATTTTTAAGCGTTTTGTTTCTCTTCACTATATTTCGTATGCCGCTTAACACAAACAGAGGCGAACATATCAACAAGGACCAAGTCAGCACCTGGGGCAGCCCCCCCGTTAAATCATATAAAAAGAAAAATAGCAGACAAAATCCCAGCGAGAAAATCAAGCCGTATTTTATGGTCTGATATGCATACACCCATCCAAAAACCGGAATGGTACCGATTACCTTACCCGTTTGTCCATTTACCATAATAGAATATACCTTCTTTTGGTAACTTAATTTCAAAAACCAAACAGGCAACAGGGTCAGACGCGGCGCACCGTTCCATAAATACTGCGATTCAAACTTGTCCATGGAAATATTCTGAACCGTAGGATCGCCAACAGACCATTTTACCTCTTCCATAAGAATATTATCCAGATAAGCACATACTTTATCCTCCAAAGGTCTTTGTCCTCCGGCAAATTCTTCCGTGTAATATTCCTCCAGATAATGTTTCTCAAATTCTACGACTTCCTTCATGTCATAAGGTTCAAGTTTCCTTACAAATTCATCCGACAAAGTAGCAGAAGCATTCTGCAGTACATGGGGCAATCTGCATTCTGCCTCACGATGACAAGAGGTAACACCGGAATAAGATGACGATGACATTTTCTTAACATCCGCCCGGACATGACACTGCACATCATAATCCCAATATGGCAGATATACTCCCTGTAAATCCTCTAATTTAATGCGTTTTCCCGCACCGGAAACACCCATAACAAATTTCATGTTTGCTCTGATTTCCTGTAAAGCTTCTTCTGCGGATATCTGAAAAGGTACGATATAATCCGGTGTTCGTTCCTCCGCAATCCCTGTTTTCTCTCCCATATAAACTCCCTTTATCTTTCACACAATTCCAATATATATTCTGCAATTTTTGCGCTATGTATAATATAACTTCCGTGCTTCTCGCCAGGAAAAATCGTAAGCTTTGCCCCCGGAATGTTCTCGGCAATCTCCTGCATATGCTTCTGCCGGATCATATCCTTACTGCCACCGGTTAAATACACCGGAATTGAAATCTGTCCAAGTTCCTCTTTTGTAATATTCGGTTCCGTCAGCATCAGTTTAAACTGTGACGAACGGCCAAAGAAATATATTATTTTAAAAATAAAATGCCAGCCCTTCACCAAACCACCCGGGTTCACATTTACACCGCTTCCGATTACTTTGGATAAAAGTTCCGGATACTTTATTGCCAGTAAAAGACCTACAATACCACCGTCACTGAAACCGTAAAGTATTGGCTTCTCCAACTTTAATTCCTCTATAAATGCCCTTATATCTTCTGCCATATCATTATAATGCAATTCTTCTGCTTTGTCACTCTGTCCGTGATCTCTGGTATCTATGGCGTAAACCGTAAAATGCTTGGACAACAGCTCAATTGCTTCATTAAAAATGGTATGGTCTTCACCGTTACCGTGAAGCATGATTAGAGGTGCTCCGGAACCGGTAACAGTGTAATATAGGTTAAGGTTGTTGACGTTGATTTGCATCATCAGACTCCTTGAATATATATATTATAGCTTTTATCGGTTGTTACCAGTGCTATTATAACATATAAATGCGGGATATGTTATGCAGATTGGGAAATATGTGAAATTAAGACTAATATCTTGACTTTTACATTTCCTTGCATTATTATAACCTCAAGAAATGGGTTTTGTTACTGAGTAAAGTCATTGGACCGGAAAAGCGTGCTCGTTTCTTTTTTTATGTTTTTTATTTGATATCATCATCGTTATGAGAAATAATATATGTCCCTTCCCCAATTTTTTTATTATCCACTTCGGCTTTTCGCGAATTTTATCAAATCGCGTTTTATAAAGATAATCTGTAACACTCATATTCTTTACCTCACTTTATTCAATATTGTTTATATTATTATCACTAAATAAGTCTAATAAAATAGTCCAAAATGCAAGAAGGACAACATTTACTGTTGTCCTTACATTCAATTTTATCATTATACGTATTAATTTTATCATTTTTAGAAAAATGATAAAATTAATCTGTCCTTTTAAATGTTTATAATTCCACTCTTAATCTTCCTATACACTTTCGTCCCAGCCTCTCTACCAAAAGATTTAAGTGAATTAAGATATAAAACTTTAGGCCGGTCCGATACAATGACCATATCCACTATTTGCAAGATAAATTCTTCATAATCTGTTCCTGAAAACAAATCACTAATCCCGGTAACAATTCGCTTACGTTCTTCATATTTTATAAATTCAGCTTGCAAGTCAAGAATACTCATTCTTTCATTAACAAGTTTTTTCTTGTACATTCTCCATTAATAAAATTAATTGCTCTGGCAAGCGTCTTACAACGCACCAATTGATTATGTTCTTTTAATCTAGGTTTCCAATAATCAAGCACAGACTTATAATCATTATCTGCACTAACAATCGCAACTTTATGACTCCTATATTCTGCTCTACTTCGCCAGGCTCAGTTCGATTCCGCTTCGCTTCATCTCACTGTCTGGCTGTCGCCGGATATGTTCTGTCCATGCCGTTCATATGCTCCATTAGTTACATTGGAATTTCCATTATTTCCATACATTCCACACACTCCAGTTATCATTCATAGATGGTAGTATTTTGGTAGTATTCCAATTCCAACAACTTACTCGGTAGTATTTTGCCATAGGTAGTATTTCTTCAAATGATATTAACAGCTTGTTCTTATTTAATTTCCTTCGGGTTTACTTTCCATCAAACTCTCATACCACGCATTGAAATTATTTGCCGGTATGATAACTCGTCTACCTATACGCATTACCAAGAACGGGCAATAGGGACTAACCACCCATTCATACGCCTTTGACCTGCTAATCCCTAATATCTCACTTACTTCTGCAACACTATAAAACTTAATTTCTTGTTCGTTTTCCGTAGGGTGCTCCCTCCTTTCGGATGGGGATTGTATCGAACTATATATACGAAATCAAGTATGAATTTTATAGAACTTTCAAGCAATCGAACTTGTGTTCTATCTTGATTTATGGTATAATATTTTTAGTAGCAGCAATGCTACCGGCAATCGTGATACAGGGTGGTTGACCTTCATTCTTACGGAATGGAGGTGATGCTTATGAACAATAATTTCGATTTTAAAGACTTGATGTCTTTCGGAATGTTCCTCTTGGCACTGCTGACATTCATTTATTTGATATGTCACTAACATAACAAAAACCTTCCCTGTACTTTGGTCGGTCTGGGAAGGCTTTTGTTTTTCCATATTGGTCAACCACTCTGTGGCGATTGCCTTTTGTTAATTATATTATAGCAGAAATCGAGAGTATTACAAGATATTTTTTATTTAATGCATCACGTATAATCATAAATGTTTCACGTAAATAAAACTGTATCACACCATACTACTCCTATAGCCCCTATTTAACCATAATCTTGTCTAGCAATCCCTTAGCCACCTTGCTTGATTCAATCGATTTTTCCAACTCTTCAATGGATTTTATAACCCTATTCCCAATGGTCTCTAATATCTTTCTGTCTTTGGGAATTGGAATTGGAATATCAGCAATAACATCAGGTTCTAAATGTTCCTGATTAGTACCATATGCATTTTTAAGCATCAAACTTTGACCTAGCTCACTCTGCAAAAATTCATACAAATATCCTCTTAATGGCACATCATCTACTACTATACGTATCAAATTATTAGTCGCAACATGACCATCATGCTGATTTAACGCATAAGTTACTCTTCCTAAAGTTCCAGAATCAGAAACCAAAATATATCCTTTATAGATTGTCAAAACATCCAATTGCTTCTTTTGTTGCTCAGTTGCTTTCGAACTGTCTAAGTATTTTACATTATCACAATTTAATTGAGTCAATGCTGTACCCGTAAAATATTTTCTTATAGTAGAACCTTCCGTAATGCCCAAATCAGCATATGGACGTTTAAATCGTGGTCCATTATATACTTTGCCCAAGTCTCCCAATCTATGAATTTCAAAGTCTTCACTTTCTCCAAGCATAATGACCTTTCTAAACGCTGCATTATGTTGAGGCAAATAGTGTACGGGGTTTAATGACATCGAACTCTGTTCAAGATCCGAAAACGAAATCGTATACCTAAATTCACTTTCAACCAGAGTTCCTTCTCTAAATTTATGATAGGAATCTGCTATTTCTGAAAGATCTTCATCCAAAACATGATGGCCGTTAACAATAATAGGTGCCCCTTCAGTATCTCTTTTAAAAATAGCTTCACCCCTACTTGTCTGCCCCACTTTATTTGATACTGCCATAAATATTTTATAATCATCTGGAATATTAGCTGTTTTTTTCATAAATATTACAGATGCTTTAGAACCACAAAACGGTTCAAATGTATCTTCATGCAAATTAATAACTGCAAGTATCTGTGCTTTTCTACAAATATTTTTTCTAACTGCTAACGCCTCTCTGTTGTCTAATTGACCTTTGGCCATGACGATTCCAATAATTCCTTCATCTTTAACCCATTCAAGGCATTTTTCTATAAATAATAATTCTGGAGCAACACCTTGCTTATCATTTAACTTGTCTGAATATGTAATTTCATTGTTATCTGCTATATCCCATTGATGACCATTTTTATATTGCGAGAGTATCATTCGTTCTTTAATTCGCAAATCATGCCCTGAACCAAAGGGCGGATTTGTAAGAATAATATCTGGTTTTCCAATACCACATAACTCATTGAAACGGGCAGACAACTTTGTTATTTTATCAAGACTATTAGCATGTTCAATCCCCCCGTGACCATCTTTTCCTAATAACATATTTGCTTTAGCTATCTTTACCAACTTTGGCGAAATATCCACTCCAAACAATTGATGTACCACATTTCTTTTAAGCACTTCTTTAGCGTTAACTGTTCTTTTTGACGAATCAATACAATCAAAAATATAATTCATCGCTGTTAATATAAAGCCACCACTACCACATGCCGGATCAAGAATAATACTTTTTTCCGTCGGCTTTGCCATTTCAACCATCATATTAACAACTAATCTATTAGTAAAATATTGTCCTCTTTCTCCTTTTAAATGTGATGCTACATAAACCTCATACGCTGTTCCGATTACATCATGCGGTGAATCCATAAATGAATATTGCTGTAACTGTGAAATAACTATAGCTAATTGTTTATTTGATGCAGTAATTTCTTCCATTGATGAAAAAACATCTTTGTATCTATCTCTTACAGCATGAAAGAGTCTTCTTACTCTTGCGCACGCTACATTCATAGCTTTCTCATCTGCATATTCTTCAGGCGTAATATGAAATTCACATTCATCGCTTGCGCTAGATTCATCTTCTATTTTGGAAAGTATAATACGAACCATATCTAGCGCAATATCTTCTGAATCTATCCCCGAACGATAGATTGCATTGTGACATCTCCTAAACGCCAATTTCAAATCTACTGGAATAATTAACTCACTCTTCTTATATTTTCCAATACTATCCCATGCTTGTTCATACTTTGGAATACCAAGCCATTTGTCTATCGCTGCTGTAGAAAAGTTTTTCCTATAAAAATCTATTTTATTTCCATTTGTCCAAAATCCACCTTGTGCTGATGTCGCGCTAATATAAGAAGATAACTGTCCGTCCGAATCTAGAATAGAAGGAGCCTTTATTTCTGCAATTATATATATATTTCCCTGATCATTATTGGCACAAGCTTCTGATGAGTTATAAATTACAATATCTGGTCTTTTGGTTTCCCTACCAATATTTATACTTCTTTCTATTCCAATGTGTGATTTAGGATAACCAAATTCGCAATGTAAAATTTGTGCCATCTTCTGTCTAATACGTTCTTCTGGCGTATTAGGTCTATGTATTTCATTATTAATATAGTCTATGATCTTCCCTTGCGCATCTAATGTTATTTGAAACTCTTGTGCTTCAACCCAGTTATCTATTTCCGCCATATCATCATCTCCTTCGTAAGTATATGTTTAATTATACCAAGTGCTCTAACTTCTCGCAATATTTTAAATTTCAACTTTCTCTTCTAAAATATCGCCATTTAACATTCTCACACCTTTACTTATATCAATATTTATCTTGTTTCTCCTATATAAACTGTACTCATTATACCACGCACTTTAAAAAACACTAACTAATTAACCCACATTTTTTCGGGGCAGTAAAATCTATATTCCTTCAATTAATCCTACCTCCCCCATTCCCCACTTTTCCTCTATTCACACGCCTACAACAAAAAAGACCAATGCCACGCTCCTTTTCCCGAACGTCACATCAGTCTTTAAATTTTTCTTCTGAAATCCCTCGATAATATTACCAACCACTTGGTCCATATATTCCATACAATCCATATGGTCCACTTGGTCCAGAATCTCTAACGTATATTGCATTATTTTGACACGCATAAGCCGTATTTTTCCAACGCATACGCTACTCTTCAAATTTGTACCCCATTCCCCAAATGGTCTTAATCATATCGCCCTTATCACCAAGCTTTGATCTCAACTTCTTTACATGGGTATCGATGGTTCTGGCATCGCCAAAGTAATCGTAATTCCATACGTTATTCAGAATCTTCTCTCTGGACAACGCAATGCCCTTATTCTCAACAAAATAAGTCAGTAACTCAAATTCCTTATAACTTAATTCAACAAGTTCGCCGTCGGAATGAACCTCGTGAGCCGTTTTATCAATCATGATACCACCCGCTTCAACGCAATCTTCACCGGGAAGTTTGCGGGAACGACGCAAAATTGCCTCGATACGTGCCACAAGAATCTTCGGGCTAAAAGGCTTAGAGATGTATTCATCCACTCCCAACTGGAATCCCTGCAATTCATCACGTTCATCACCCCGGGCAGTCAACATGATAATAGGCACCTTAGAGGACTCCCTAATTTCCTTACACACTTCCCAGCCGTCCATTTTTGGCATCATTACATCTAAAACAATTAACGCAATATCTTTATCTTCATAAAAGAGATCCAGTGCCTTACAGCCGTCCTCAGCCTCTACAACATCGAAACCGGCTTTTACCAGAAAATCTTTTACCAGAATTCTCATTCTGGTTTCATCATCAACCACAAGAATTTTTAACTTGTCCATTTCGTCCTCCCAAAACATTGACGTAACCTCGCGTCCTTTTCTTTTCATCTTTACTACAGACTAGCAGACAACTATGTTAAAACTGTGAAATAAAAAATACAAATTACGGTTCATCCTTTACAGCACTGTTATGTTCAATACCATATTCTCTCTCATACTCCAATACTTTTACTTCTCGTTCGCGAAGTTCTTCTTCCCACTCAGAATATTTATTGATAATGGCATTCTCATAATTTAAAATGTTCGGATTACTTCCGGTTAATGCAATGAAAAACATAGCAATCACCATAATCGCAAGAATGATATTAATCCAAATGGAAATATTCAGTTTTTTTGCGTCATCTTTCTTTTTCTTCGCCATAAATTGCTGTTGCTTCCGAACAGCCTCCTGCTCTCTTCGGGTGGTCAAATCGAAGGTGGTGTACAAAGGAATGGGCACCACTTCGCCCGGAGTATTAGGGTTGGTATCCAGAATCTTTTTTAACTTCAGCATAAATTCCAGTCCTACCGGTGTCTGGAAGGTACGCTTCTCGATGCTTTTATTATACAACTTATACAGAAGCTCAATATCGGCCTGACCGATTTTGGGCTCCAGTTTCTCAATCTTCTCCAGTTCCTCCTGCGCCATCAACACATCCTGTGTATTGCTAAAAAGGAAGTCTTTTACCTGATTTTCACGATTCATAATTTAACTCTGCTTTCTTACATCTTCTATATGTCAGCCAATACGGCAGGATACATAACAAACCAAACATAATTGCCACAACACCGGTCAGTGACAGGATAATGAGCACTCCATTGAATCGGGCCCCGATAAGCCCCATCAATATTCACATCTGAAGAAGATTCAATCGGGTTAACTACTTTACCGATTTCACTGCCATAGCCCCATACCGAAAGTACCAACACAACTGCAATCACAATCATGGTGACCATACGGGCAATTTGTCCCTTTGTCATACGAATTCCCTACTTTATTCCTTTTATCTTTTACACAAAAAAGAAGAAATGAAAACAACGTTTCATTTCTTCACAAGTGGAGTAGACGGGAGTCGAACCCGTGTCCAAAGACTTATTCCCTGTCCTTCTACTATCATAGATGGTTTTTTAGGATTCCCTAGGATGGACGGGAGCCATCACCCTTCCATCTTCGGTAGCTTCATATTACGCCCTGGCACTCAAAGCTTTGTGACAGTCGTTTCCTGCAAGGATGATGCCCTTACCCCAGCATGCAGGTGTACGAGGAAGGACAAGCTGCATTTAGGCAGCTACTGCTAATCTATTGTCAGCGTTTAATTTTAGGTTTGTGATTTGACGCATCACCTGAGGATAGCTTCTCCAGCTGCAAAACCCCTGTCGAAACCATGACTACCCCATGTTTCGAAAGATCATTGCTTTCTACTTATATTCTATGCGATATGCAGTATTTCAGTCAAGACATTCACATTAAATTCATAGTTAAAAATTTAGGTTTTTATCGGTTAACTCTTCTTTTACTTTTATTATACTCAGTGTATTTTTTGCGATTCAATTAAGGACCGTTTGAGCACGTCGGTGCTTAGCGAATAAACAAATTTATTTGTTTTATGAGCTTAGCATCCGCTACGCGCGAAATCGAGCGAAAGCGTGTCCGCAAATGAATGCAAATAAATACAGTGAGTATATAGATACATGAATCAATTAACCGATAAAAACCTAAATTTCAACATGTAAATTAAAGGTTCTTCACCTTGAAATCGCGCTCACTTTCGCGCCGCTGGTCTTTCTTGGCAATATCATCACGCTTATCGTAGAGCTTTTTACCTTTGGCAAGCCCTATTTCAATTTTAGCCCTGCCGGAGGTAAAATATACCTGAAGCGGCACCAATGTGTAGCCTTTTTCTTTGATTTTACCAAGAAGCTTCATAATCTCTCTTTTATGAAGAAGAAGCTTCTTGGGACGAAGCGGGTCTTTGTTAAAGATATTACCCTTTTCATAGGGACTGATATGCATGCCATAGATAAACATCTCGCCGTTCTCAATCCGGATAAAAGATTCCTTGATACTGCACTTCCCCTGTCGGAGAGATTTTACTTCCGTTCCGTGAAGCACAAGCCCTGCCTCATATTTCTCCTCGATAAAATAATCGTGGTATGCTTTTTTATTATTGGCAATTAACTTCATTCCTTCGTTTGCCATGATAATTCTCCTTATTTGCCTACAGGCTTCAAACTCTTATTTTGACATTTCTGCCGCAAAACTTAGACTTCTTCCTCATCATACAATAAGAAATCAATGGTTCTAAGCACCTCATCCGTGGAATTCACAAGAACCTTGACCGGTTCGCCAAGTCGGAAAACTTTACCGGAATGAGTACCTTTTAACTCGCAATTCTTTTCATCATATGCATAAAAATCATCGGTCAGAAGCGAAGTTCTTATCATTCCCTCAACCGTGTTGGGAAGCTCAACATAAATCCCCCAGGAAGTAATGCCGGAGATAATGCCCTCGAATACCTCTCCGATACGCTCTGCCATGTACTGGACTTTCTTTAACTTATTGGTCTCCCGCTCTGCCTCTGCTGCGCGCCGCTCCGTCTTGGAGCTCTGGCTTGTGACCTTAGGAAGGATTGCGTTATAATGCTCTATTTTATCACTGTTTAGTCTGCCGCGCAATTCATCCTTAATAATGCGGTGAATCTGCAAATCCGGATATCTTCGAATGGGCGAAGTAAAATGACAATACTGCTGGCATGCAAGACCAAAATGCCCCGTACAAAGTACGGAATACTGCGCTTGCTTCATACTGCGAAGGGCAAGTCTTGAAATCATAGCCTCCTCCGGCGTGTCCTGAATCTTAGCCAGAAGTTTCTGCACTTCCTTGGGATGAATTTCATCCTTATAGGACTTAAAATAATAACCGAAGTTACGAATCAGAATCTGAAGTTTCTCTATTTTATCCGCATCAGGCACATCATGTACACGATAGACAAACGGCAGCTCCTGCCAGTAAAAATGCCCTGCCACGGTTTCATTTGCCGCCAGCATAAAATCCTCAATGATTTTAGTGGCAATATTGCGGTCATAAGGCTTAATATCAATGACCTTACCCTTTTCATCCACGATAATTTTACTTTCCGGCAAATCAAAATCAATAGAGCCGCGCTTCATTCTTTTTGTACGAAGCAACCCTGCCAGTTCCTTCATCAATTCAAACATAGGAACCAAGTCGGCATACTTTTCTTTTTCCTCTGTATCATTCTGTTCCAGAATCTTAGCCACGGAAGTATACGACATTCTGCGGTCTACTTTTATCACGGTTTCTGCAAGTCTGTGAGATACTATATCTCCTGTAGAATCTATCTGCATGATACAGCTTAATGCAAGACGGTCTACACCCTCATTTAACGAACAGATACCATTGCAAAGTCTGTGAGGGAGCATAGGGATAACCCGGTCTGCCAGATAAACGCTGGTGCCTCGTTTTAAAGCTTCACGATCCAGAGCTGAGTTCTCCTGGACATAATTGGTAACATCTGCAATATGAACACCCAATTCATACATATCGCCATTTTTAACAATGCTGACCGCATCATCCAAATCCTTGGCATCCTCCCCGTCAATGGTCACCATCACCACATCACGCAAATCAATTCTGCCTGCCATATCCGCTTCCGAAACTTCCAGCCCAACACGTTCAGCCTGATTTAAAACCTTTTCCGGAAACTTGGTGGGAATTTCGTACCCTTCCACAATGGATAAAATATCCACGCCCGGATCCATGGCATGCCCCAAGATTTCAATAACACGGCCTTCCGCACTTCTTCTGCCGTGAGGATATTCCGTAATTTCTACTACAACCTTGTGACCGTCCATAGCTCCCTTGGATGCTTCCTTCGGAATAAATACATCCTCACCGATACGCTGGTTATCCGACACTACAAAACCAAAGCTTTTAGACTTCTGGTAAGTGCCAACCACACGGCGTATACCACGTTCTATGATTTTCACCACCATACCTTCCTTGCGCTTACCTTCTCCCGGATTTCCCGGCAAAAGCTCCACAAGTACCGTATCGGAATGCATGGCACCATTCACATATTTACCCGCTATAAAAATATCCCCCTCAAGTTCTTCACTTTCCACAAAGCCAAACTCATGAGTGGTTCCGGTAAATACACCTGTAACGGTAATTATTTTCTGTTTTTTATTCTTTTTGCTCATACATCTCTACCCACAAAAAAACACTCCTGCAAACCGCAGGAGTGTATCCATCATCTTTTAAAACAATGACATATTCATCAGAACCGAAATAACCATAAAAGCTACAGCAAGCCATCTGGTGATTTTTACAAGCATACCTTCCATGGAACGTCCCTTATTCTTACCCCAGTAGCTTTCAGCTGCACCGCTAATGGTACCAAGACCTGCTGACTTACCTTCCTGCAACAATACAATTGCTGTTAAAGCAATACAAACTATGATAAATATAACTGTGATTACAATTCTTAATACTTCCATTCCTAATTACTCCTATGAATTCTTCGCATAAAGCAAAATTACATCAGCTTGATAAGTTTATCATAGTATATTTATTTTTGCAAGTCTTATTTTTAAACGCATAGTTGAATATGTCATCATAACTGCTATTACTTCCTGCCCTGTTTTACTTCTCATATCCTTTAACAGGCTGGAACGGCGTACTGTATTTTCCGCAACCCTTTAAATGTTCTTCAATACGCAATAACTGATTGTACTTTGCATTACGGTCACTACGGCAGGGAGCCCCTGTTTTAATCTGTCCTGCATTTAAGCCTACCGCAAAATCCGCAATAAAAGAATCCTCTGTTTCTCCTGAACGATGGGAAATAATGGTTTTAAAACCACTCTTCTTAGCAAGCATAACCGCTTCCGTTGCTTCGGTTACGGTTCCAATCTGGTTTAATTTAACAAGGATGGCATTGCCTGCATGAAGCTTAATTCCGGCTTCCAAACGAAGTTTGTTGGTTACAAACAAGTCATCGCCCACCAGCTGAACCTTTTTGCCCAGACGTTCGGTCAGAAGCTGCCAGCCCTCGAAATCACTTTCCTGCAAGGCATCTTCAATGGACACAATGGGAAAATGGTCAATAAGCATCTCATAATAAGAAATCATTTCGTTGGTATCACGATACATTTTCTCACCGGTTGTTTTACTCTCACCCGGGAAATAATACACGTTTTTATCAGGCTGATATAACTCGCTTGACGCCGCATCCATAGCAATTACCACATCAATGCCGGGTTCATAACCTGCATTTTGAATCGCATCCACAATCAACTGAAGTACCGCAAAAGTATCTTTTACATTAGGCGCAAAACCGCCTTCATCGCCTACTGCCGTAGATAGCCCCTTTTCCTTACAAAGCTGCTTTAATTTCTGATAAATTTCCACACCGATACGAAGTCCCTCCGTGAAATTCTCCGCCAATACAGGCATAATCATAAACTCCTGAAAATCCACGGTATTATCCGCATGCACACCGCCGTTTAATATATTCATCATGGGCACAGGCATCACATCCGCGCTGCTTCCGCCAATATAGCGATATAAAGGAATGCCAAGACTCTCTGACGCGGCTCTGGCGCATGCCATGGACACCGCCAAAGTCGCATTGGCACCTAAGTTCGCCTTATTATCCGTACCGTCCAAGTGCCCTAGAAGATGGTCAATGCAGCACTGATTGTACACGTCTTCTCCAAGCAGTGCCTCTTTGATTACGGTGTTTACGTTTTCTACTGCCTTCTGTACACCAAGCCCGAAGAAACGCTTCTCACCGTCCCTTTTCTCCACAGCTTCAAAACGCCCTGTACTGGCACCGGAAGGCACACTTGCCCTCCCCATAAAAAGTCCGTTTACCGTTACTTCCGCTTCCACCGTAGGATTCCCCCTGGAATCCAGAATCTCCCTCGCATGCACATTTGTAATCTTACCCATATTTGTCATGATGATATCTCCTTTTTTATAATGAGTGTGTTGTATGTCCCAATTTGATTTTTTTTGTGAATTCATAATGTTGTGTGGATTATTTTACATTCCAACAGAACCCGCTCTCGCTCGATTGTGAATGTAACGGACACTAAACTCGTGCTGCATTGCATTTGCACTCGTTAAGTGCCGACACTCACAAACGGTTCTTTATGAAATGAAAATATCCACACAACAATTTAATTTATGGACGTGAAACCAAATTGGGACATACATTTACCTGCATTATGCCCTAAATACGGAAATATCATACATGGTAATTAATATCACTGTAAGTCACAGAGTTGAGATACACTTCGTGAATCTCATCAGCGAGTACCATAACAAAAAGCTACCATCCAATACACTTGAATGGTAGCCTATTTCACGCATCCCTTGCGGATGCATCATATACTTGATTACGCTGAGCGAGTATTTTGTTTTTCGTTTGAAGACCGTTTAACATCGTCGGTACTTAGTGAGGAAGAAATATCATTTCTTCCGAGCTTAGTTCCGCTACGTATGTTAACCGAGCGAGAGCGTGTCTGAAAACGAATACAAAATATCCGCTCAGAGTCTCAACACTCCCCACATCCGCACGGGATGCCTCTTACTTCTGAATCAACAATGACTTACCGGTCATCTCCACAGGCTGTTCCTTGCCCATGATTTCAATCAAGGTAGGAACGATGTCTGCTAAGCAGCCGCCTTCACGTAAGCCTACACCTTCCTTGTAATTTACAAGGATAAAAGGAACGGGGTTTGTGGTATGTGCGGTAAACGGTTCGCCGGTCTCGTAGTCCACAAGCTGTTCCGCATTACCGTGGTCAGCACAGATGAACATTACGCCGTCAACTTCCATAATTGCCTCAACAGCCTTGCCTACACATTCATCTACAGCTTCTACAGCCTTGATTGCCGCTTCCTGAACACCGGTATGACCAACCATGTCAGGGTTTGCAAAGTTGATTACGATAACATCATAAGAACCACTCTTAATTGCTTCCACAAGCTTATCGCATACGCCGTAAGCACTCATCTCAGGCTTTAAGTCGTAGGTTGCAACTTCCTTAGGTGAGTTAACAAGAATTCTTGTTTCCCCTTCGTTGGGCTCTTCCGCACCACCGTTAAAGAAGAAGGTAACATGTGCATACTTCTCTGTTTCAGCAATTCTTGCCTGAGTCATGTTGTTTGCTGCAAGCCACTCACCAAATGTGTTGGTTACGCTGATTTTATGGAAAGCCACTTCCTTGTTAGGGATTGTGGGATCGTATTCTGAGAAGCAAACAAATTTAAGGTCAAGACGTTCACGCTCAAAGCCCTTGAAATCATCATCACAGAATGCTCTGGTAATTTCTCTTGCACGGTCAGGACGGAAGTTAAAGAATACAACGCTGTCCTTATCCTGAATCAGCGCCACGGGAGCACCGTTCTTCTGCACTACGGTAGGTTTTACAAATTCGTCTGTTTCGTCTCTGTCATAAGACTCGGCCACTGCAGCCACTGCGCTGTCGGCGGTTAAACCTTCGCCTTTTGTCATTGCAAGATAAGCCTTTTCTACTCTGTCGTAGTTGTTATCTCTATCCATTGCGTAGTAACGTCCGCTTACCATAGCCACTTCACCTACGCCGATTTCAGCCATTTTAGCTTCCAACTGCTCAACATAGTCCTTACCGCTTGCAGGAGGTGTATCACGACCATCCAAGAAGCAGTGAACATATACTTTCTCTAAACCATTTCTCTTTGCAAGTTCCAAAAGTCCGTAAAGATGTGTATTGTGGCTGTGTACACCACCGTCTGATAAAAGTCCGAACATATGAAGTGCGGAATCATTTTCTTTACAGTTCTTTACTGCATTTAACAATGCCGGATTCTCAAAGAAGGTTCCATCCTGGATTTCTTTGGTAATTCTGGTAAGTTCCTGATATACGATACGGCCTGCACCCATATTTAAGTGACCAACTTCCGAGTTACCCATCTGTCCGTCGGGAAGACCTACTGCCATACCGCTGGCATAACCTTTTACAAAAGGATATTCTGCCATAAGCTTGTCCATCACGGGGGTTTTAGCGCCCGCAACACAGTTGCCTTCTGTCTTTTCATTGAGACCATAACCGTCAAGAATCATTAAAACTGTTGTCTTTTTGCTCATCTTACATTTCTCCTACTCTTTTTATTATACTAAAAATGCCTGAAATACGGGCATTCTTCAAGTCCGATATAGATTATACACAATTTTCTGACGGTTAGCAACCTAAAACCCATAGAAAAAGGCAAGGAAATGTTGTAAAATATGTGTATGTTTCCGCCAAATCTACCTTCGGAAACCGAAGTACCTGTTATAAAAGATATCATTCCGTATATGAAAGGAGTCCTTATGGTTACTCTTCTTTCCAAGCTTTTTATCAAAGATTATCAGAATTACACCTCACCCAAGGTCCGTACCGGCTACGGTATCCTCTGCGGTGCCTTTGGTATTTTCTTAAATATATTGCTGTTTACCGGTAAATTAATTGCCGGACTTCTTAGCGGCTCCATTGCCATTATTGCAGATGCAGTGAATAACTTATCCGATGCCGGAAGCAGCGTCATTACTCTCTTCGGCTTTAAGATGGCGGCTTCCAAGCCGGATTCCGACCATCCTTACGGTCATGGTCGTATGGAATACATATCAGGGCTTCTGGTGTCCATTCTGATTCTATTTATGGCCTATGAATTGATTAAATCTTCCATAGATAAAATCATTCATCCGGAGCCTGTGGCAACCACATGGATTACTGTTGTGATTCTAATTGCGTCCATACTGACAAAGTTTTATATGTTCTTTTATCAGAGAAGCATCAGTAAAAAAATTGTTTCGGCTGCACTGAAAGCCACCGCTACGGATTCTATCAGTGATACTATTGCCACCACTGTGGTTTTACTCTCTGCCCTGGCTTCCTTCTTCTTTGACTGGAACATTGATGGTTACTGTGGTATTCTTGTTGGACTTTTTATTGCCTATTCGGGTATACAGGCAATCAAAGACACCATTTCTCCTCTGCTGGGTCAGGCACCCGACCCGGAACTTGTGGAACGAATCCGCGAGCTTATGATGAGCGAAGAAGCAATTCTTGGCATTCACGATTTAATGATTCATGATTACGGCCCCAGCCGCGTTATGGTCAGCCTGCATGCGGAAGTTTCTGCTTCAAGCGATTTCCTTGAAATGCATGATATTATTGATAATCTGGAACGTCATATCCGTCAGGAATTAGGTTGTTTTGCTACCATACATATGGATCCGGTACTGGACAAAGATGAAGAAACCCAGTCTTTGAAACGCCAAGTCACTAAAATTATCACAGGAATTGATGAAAATTTAACGTTTCACGATTTCCGCGTAGTAAAAGGTCCCAGTCATACCAATTTGATTTTTGATGTGGTAAAACCCTATTCCATGAAATTGGATGTAAAAGATTTACACGAAATTATCCTGTATAAAATTAAGGATTGGAATCCAAACTACTACTGTGTCATCGAGTATGACGAAGAATTCTGTACGAAGAAGTAAAAATATTTTTATTGCAATTACAATCTAATGTTGCAACAAACTGTTACGATATAACTCTAACATAAAAATTTCATATTTAATTTAAAATAACTCTTTACAAAGTATTCTTTATGTGGTAACGTAGTTTTAGATACTACATGCAAGGGTTTATTTCTCTTTGTTTTAATTCTACATAAACATAAAAGGATGGTGTAAAGATATGACAGATGTATGCAACTTCAATGATCAGACATTAGGCGAAGAAATTTCTAACGCAATCTCCCACGGTTTAGGTGCGGCTCTTTCTATTGCCGGTACAGCGGTAATGATTGTAACAGCGGCATTAAATCATAAAGGACCTATGAGCATTGTTGGTGTGTCCATCTATGGTGCAAGTTTGATTTTATTATATTTAACTTCCTGCCTCTACCACTCCCTTGCACATAATAAGGGAAAGAAAGTCTTTCAGATACTGGACCACTGTATGATTTTTATATTGATTACAGGAACCTATACTCCGATTTGTTTCAGCATTATCGGCGGTTGGGTTGGTTGGACCATATGGGGCATTAATATGGCATGTACCGTTCTTGGTGTGGTTTTAAATGCAATTAATCTGGCTAAATGGCACAAATTATCTTTAGGTCTTTATGTTTTAATGGGTTGGTCCATTGTATTGGCAGGTGGCAAAATATTTACATTAATTACGCTTGAGGGTTGGGCAATGTTGTTGCTTGGCGGTATCTTTTATACCGTTGGTATCATCTTCTATCGTGCCAAGAATCCCAGATATATGCATTTTGTCTGGCACTTGTTTGTTCTTGCCGGTAGTCTTTGCCACTATTTCTTTGTTTTACAATATTGTTGTATGTAACAACTTTTTATTACCGAAATATCAAAAACCGGAGAATACTCTCCGGTTTTCTCTTTTACCTTTTCTTTATTGTCCGCGTCTTAATTCATACGCCTTTAAAAGCTTAATATTGATTCTGCTAATCCATCTTTTCCTGTATCGGATCATATTCCAGTGCGCCGTTACAATTTGGACATTTGCAAATCATAGTTGCCTCCTGTTCTTTTAGTTATTACTCTACCTCTTTTTCAATTTTATAATATTCCGGGTTATCGTGCATATCGTTTAACTTTTCTTCCATTGTAAACACATGAATTCGCATGGGTAACTTTGTATTATTATAAAAATCAGCCTTACACTCACCGGCCATATTGGAACTCTTAATAATACTCATCATGATATTAAAAGCAATCGTGCCGCCGAAACAGAAACATATCACAATAAAAATGATTAATAATATTACATATCCTGTCATACGTCTTTATCCTGCCTCTCTTTTGCAATTTTTTCAGCTGTCTGAGCCCGGGTAAGTTCAAGACTATTTTTAAATTCCATATATTTATTCTTTGTAAGCTTTGGCAAATTAAACGCAAGTATTATAAGTAGCAACGAAAAGTAAGGTAATAACATGGGACTAAAATACACCTTATAATAAAGCCAGCATGCTAAAATGCTTGGCGGCAAACTGAATATCAATGTTAATAACAAGAACAAAATAACAGCTTTGGCCTTCAGGAAGGGTACTGTCCCTACCACTTTTCCGGTTTGTCCGTTTACCATCATGGTATAAGGCATATCCTTATATCGAAACGTCATAAACCAAACAGGTAGGAAAACATAATCCGTCTTAGTAATTGCATACTTAGGAGGAACCTTTGCAGGACACTCTACTACTGTTCTTCCATTATATCGCTGCCTCAATTCATCATCAAACATCTGCTGACACTTTCTAATAACTCTATTAGTAAGTTGTAAACCTGACAAGTCAAATCGGTCCGCATAAAATCCGGACAAATATCCGGGTTCAAAATCTTTTAGTTCTGCCAAATCATAAGGTTCCAATCCACATGCCAATTCATCATTCAATGCATTAGAAGCATCCTGACATACCTGCACAAAATTACAATCGCCTTCCACATAATCTGTATGCTCTAACAAATCCCATGTTTTATCATGTAATACCAGTCTTCTTTGATAAAAAGTCACATCATATAAAAAGTATGGCAAATAAACCCCTGTAAGTCTCTCAGCTTCGAATTTTTTCACCGCTTTCGGAATAAAAAAGCCTTTCTTTAATTTCTCGCGGATTGCAGTTTCAGCCTCTTCCCTTGTAATTTTAAAAGGTAATATATACTTTGGTTTCTGGGTCTTATCCACTCGGTTATATATTATCGTGGGCTGACCACAATACGCACAGTATGTAGATACTTCCTTATCGCTTACTGACAATTCCGCACCACAGGTGGAACAGGTATATACCTTACACTCAATAAACTCAGGCTCATCATAGATGGTATGTTCCTTCGTAAAATCCAACTTTTTTTCTTCTTCTATTTCACTTTTTGTGGGCAACTCTTGATGATATTCAACCGAATCTTCATCTAATTCCCACATAAAATAAGCATTACCACAGTGAGCGCAATGCATTTTATCTTCTGCGGGATTGTATTCCAACGCACCATTGCAATTTGGGCATTTGTATATCATTATGCTATCCTCACACTAAAACATTTTTTCTATATAATCTTTACTAATTACATGAAATGAGCCACCTCTAATGAAATCGCCCTCTTCACCTTTACTGTCTCCCATTTGGCTGGAAAAGCGCAATATCATCCCCAGTGTAAAAATCGAAATTCCCGAGCCTAATATGATACATAAAAAAATAACAAATCTGTTTAATATCTCCATTCGTCACTTGCCTGCCTCTCTTTTACAAATCGTGCCGTAGCTGCATTCTTCGTAAGTAATAAATTATCATTGTACTTATTAATTGCACTAATTCCGACAATATGTAAAATAATAGATGCAATTACGCCCATACCCAGAATCCAAAACATAAAAAATGTTGCCATTCCGAATCCGTCTAAGGACACAAGAAATAATAAAATTGCAATGATTGCTGCAACTATAACATAAATCAAACCAGCTTTCCAAAATGAAAAAGGAACTGCTCCTACAATTTTACCCGTCTGTCCGTTCATCAGAATGGTATAGGGTTCATCCTTATATCGAAATGTTAGAAACCATGCCGGAAGCAACGCATACTTCGCTTTTTGCACCTCATATTTGGGGTGGTTTACTTTCACATTTTTATAAGCATTATTATCTACATTTAATTCTCTGTTGACGCGGGCATCATATAATTCGTCACACCGTTTTTGCATGGTTTTCTTTAATACATTGGCTGACATATCATAACGTTCTGCATAGAACCCTGACAAATAAGCCGCATTGAATTCTTTTAGTTCCTTATAATTGTAAGGCTCCAGACGTTGTGTGGATTCATCTGTCAATCGAGATGATGCATCGCAACTTAATCTTACAAAATCACACTCTGCGGTCAGCCAATAGCCCGTCAAATGACCACGGTCTTTTTCCGTTACATATAACTTCTGATTGTTTCGATAATGAACATTAAATAACCAATACGGAACATAAATTCCTCTGACCTTTTCAATCTCAAAATTTTTAACAGCCTTTGGTGTAAGAATGCCGCCTCTTTTAATCTTTTTACGAATCTGCTCAATGGCCTGCTCTCTGGTAATTTTAAAAGGTATTATATAATCCGGTTTTAACTCCTCAGAAACACGACTGTAAACAATGGTAGGCTGACCGCAGTAAGCACAGTATGTAGATACTTCCGTGTCACTTACGGCTAATTCTGCGCCACAAGACGTACAGGTATAAATCTTAAACTCCATCGTCTCCTTCGAATCATAGAAGGAATATTCTTCTACATAATTTTCGAAAGAAGACTCTGAATCCATATCTACTTCATCCGGGGTGATTATAACATCACTCTCAACCACATAATCATATTCCTTCTGTTTTCCGGCTTCCATCTCCTGCATGGTGAAACCACCACCACAGTGAGCACATTCCATTTCATCCGTAACAGGATTATACTCAAGCGCACCATTGCAATTTGGGCATTTGTAAATCATATCATATACCTCACATTTAAAATCCTACGCTTTTATCTTTTATGTCTGACAGCATACGTATGGGCTGTTTAGAAAATGTTTCAAAATCAACCTTGCTGTCTCCAACGGTAACATTATTTTTTAAAGTAATAATCAGTGCTACATTAGCAATGCTAAACCCTAAAAAAACTCCGCCAATCAATGCAATTATAAATTCTATCATCATTAACTTCTATCCTGCCTTTCCTGTACATAGTCGGCTGTCTGATATGATTTTGTCATATTCATTGTATATTTCACTTCTTCTATCTTATTTTTCAGTATTTTTGAAGAATAAATAAATGCCAGAAAAATAAATATATCGGCATTCATTGCAACTAATAAAGTCTCAATTGTACCTGTCATTATTGTCATCATTGCTAAAGTTGTCAAAATACAGGCCACAAGAGCAATCGCAATATAAAAACGAATTACTTTTCCCTTATCAAAAGGTACCGTACCGACAATTTTACCGGTCTGTCCGTTAACCGCCAAAGTATAGGTTTCATATTGATACCGAAATGTAATAAACCATGCAGGCAGAAACATATATTCTGCTGTTTTAATACGACATTTAGGATTTGAAATTTTCAAGAAACCACCGGGTAATGTTTTTTTCACCTCAGCATCAAAATATGTTTTAGCTCTGAGTTTGGCATATTTCCTCATATACTCTTCGTCCAAATCATATTTGTCAGCATAACATCCGGATAAATATGCTGCTTCAAAAGGTTTCTTGGTTCGAACATCATATGGCTCAATACGTTGGGATAATTCATTATTTAAGTTTTTGGATGCATCCACCGTCAAGTTGGTAAACATACATTCCGCTTCTCTGGAAATAGGGATGGTACGACTATATCCTTTCTCTTCAACCAAATATTCCCATATCTGTATATCATGATAATATATATCAAAAACCCAGTATGGAATGTATATTCCGCGAACCTTATCCACTGAAAATTTTTTAATGACATTAGGCACGAAGTAGCTGCCTTTTAAATAATCACGAATAGCGTTGACTGCCTGTTCCTTGGTAATTTTAAAAGGAACTATCGAGTCCGGCTTCAACTCATTGGATACTCTGCTGAACACAACGGTAGGTTGCCCGCAATAAGCACAAAATGATGCTGCTTCATTTTCATTTAACATCAACTCTGCTCCACAGGAAGTACAGGTATAAATTTTACAATCCATCGTTTCTCTTTCAGCAAAGAATTCAATTTCCTCTTCGGATGCATCAATATTTTCATCTGCAGAAGCTTTTTTTGCCGATTTTCCATCCACAAGCACATCCTGTCTGCCGGTCTGTCGGTTATATGTATGTTCTTCTTTCTTCTGTGAAGCTTCGATTTCTGCTACGGTATATCCACCACCACAGTGTGCACATTCCATTTTATCCGTTGCCGGATTATACTCCAACGCACCATTGCAATTTGGGCATTTATAAATCATTTTTTCTCCTCTTAAACTCACATCTTATGAATATATATTATGTATATGAAAACTAAACTTCCTTACAAATTACGTTTCGTGATAAAATGCATCGCTGACCCTGCAAAATTCGTAAAGTCGCCCTTACTGTCTCCCATCTTGTTTGACGATTTCAGAATCAAACCCACAACCATAAATGCAAATCCGACTCCCAATACAACACCGACAAATAAAGATAAAACAAATACAAATCCACCCATTAGTTATCATCCTGCCTTTCTCTTACAAACTTTGCAGTTCTTTGTGCTTTTGTTAATTCAATATTCTTCTTGACAGACTTAAATGCAGTCCATCCGGTACCATAGAATAGACAGGCTGTTATAATAATGACTTTAAAAATATCACTGTCCATATCTTCGTGGAAAAATAAAGTACCAAGGAAAGTAAATACAATACTTGCAATGACTGCTAACGTCACAAACATAGCCGTAAATTTCGCCTTATCAAAAGGTACCGCACCTACCACTTTACCGGTCTGACCGTTTACCAGCATGGTATAAGGTTCATTTTTGTATCGGAAAGTCATAAACCAAGCCGGCAACAGAGCATATTCCGCACTTTTAATCTGATATTTTGGTCTATTTTCTACAATTTGTATATTGCTTGCACTTATAGTCTGTTTGATTTGCTCATCAAACAAGGATTTTGTTCTGCCAATGGCAACACCGGTTAACTGCTTATCCGATAAGTCATAACGGTCTGCATAAAAACCTGATAAATATCCTGCTTCAAAGGGTTTCAGGCATCGCAAATCAAAAGGTTCCAAACGTTGTGAAGATTCATCGTTCAACTGAACAGATGCATCACAGGTTAATCTCTTAAAATCACACTCCGCCTCACGGATAAAATATTTGGTCACATTACTTTTTCCCCTGCGAACAGTACCACGCAAACGCTGCCAGTCATAATAATATATGTCAAAGAGGAAATACGGTACATAAATACCTCTTACCTTCTCCACCTCGAAATTCTTAATCTCCTTCGGTACAAAGAAGCCTTTATTCAACCTCTCCCGGATACTATTGACCGCCTGTTCCTTCTGAATACGGAAAGGCAATACCCATTTGGGCATAAGTTCCCTCGATACGCGGCTAAATACAATTGTAGGTTGTCCGCAATATGCGCAGAATGTAGACGCTTCCACACCGTTTACGGCAAGTTCCGCACCACAAGCAGTACAGGTATAAATATTACATTCCATGGTATTTTGTTCATTGCCTTCCGCTTCGGTCTGCACACTCACACCACTAGTCTGCTGAGATTGCATATCACCATATGCATTCCCTGCCACACCGCTTGAGGGGGCCGTCATTTTTACCACATTATCCTGTAGTTTTTGACTTTCCATCACTTCATGAGCACTAAATGTACTGCCGCAATAGGGGCATTCCATTTTGTCATACGAAGGATTGTATTCCAACGCGCCGTCACATTTTGGACATTTACAAATCATAACTGTTCCCTCCTAAGAAAATGCATTGCTGTTCCGTTAAAATCATACAAATCACCTTTACTGTCACCGTGTTTGTTAGAATTTTTTAAAATAATTCCGGTAATTGCAAGGGCTGTACCGATACCTGCTATCACACCGAAAATAATTGCTATTATAAAAAATATTCCTCCCATAATTACTCCTTTTAATTATCATCCTGTCTGTCTTTCACAAATTTTGCAGTCTTCTTCGCCTTCGTAAGTTTTATATTTTTTATTACGGAAGCATAGGATGCTATACCCGTACTATAAGCTGCCGCAATAGCTATAAATGCCATAATATGTATTCTAAACTCTGAATTCTCAAGCATGTATTCATTAAATAAAAACATTCCGAGAAAACTAAATAAAATGGTTGCAACCACTGCAATGGCAACGAAAACAGCAATCAGCTTATCCTTCGCAAAGGGAACCGCTCCCACTACTTTGCCGGTTTGCCCGTTTACCAGAATTGTATAGGGTTCATTTTTATAACGGAAGGTCATAAACCATGCCGGTAATAAAACATATTGCGCTTTGCGCAACTCAAATTCCGGATGACTGCTAAGAATTTTAACATTTTCCGCCATGGTATCCATCTTCATTTCATTGTCAAACAACTCTTTGCAACGCACCCTTACGACATTTTTAAGTGTCCGCTCATTCATATCATATCTGTCTGCATAAAAACCGGACAAATAACCGATTTCAAAGGGACGCAATCCATTCAATTCATAAGGTTCCAAACGTTGTGAGGTTTCATCATTCAACATTCTGGATGCATCGCAGGTAATATTCCTAAATTCACATTCCGCCTCTCGAATAAACGTCTCTGTTCGACTGCTTTCTTCATATTTCACGGTGCCTTTTAACTTCTGTTCATCATAATAATAGGCATCAAAAAGAAAGTACGGAATATAAATACCTCTTACTCGCTCCACCTCAAAATTTTTAATAGCTTTGGGAACGAAGAAGCCATGACTTAATTTCTCTCGAATTACCGTCACCGCCTGTTCCTTCTGAATGCTAAAAGGAATGATGCGTTCCGGTCTCAGTTCCTTCGATACACGACTGAATACAACCGTGGGCTGTCCGCAGTAGGCACAATATGTAGCGGTTTCCACACCATTGATAAAAAGCTCCGCGCCGCAGGAAGTACAGGTATAAATATTACCTTCCATGGTTTCTACTGCCACATCATGAATCTTGTTCTCAACCTCTTTAGAAATTTCTCCCGGTCTATCCTGATTATGAAGCCCTTCGTTAGGATCTTCCATGCGCTGTGCATACGGATTTGACTCCCAGCCACCACCGTAAGTATTAGCATTTCCTGCACTATTCGTGTTTGCATCTTCGGTATCGGATGGCTTATGTACATTTCCATTAATATGGTCAATATGTCTCTGATATTCCATAATCGTTACCATATCATAGCCACTACCACAAAACGGACATTCCATCAAATCTGTCACCGGACTATATTCCAGTGCTCCATCACAATTTGGACATTTGCAAATCATATTTTCCTTCCCTTCACTTATGGAATAATGTATTACACTACATCCTTCCATTTACAGATTCCATAACTTCGACATTATATCCACATATACAACAAAATTTGTAATAATTTTATCATACTAAAGTTAAAAAGTATATAATTACAACAGCAGAATAAAACACATTATTTTAACATTTTTAGCAAAATAGAAAAGGACGCATACTCCGTAAAGTATACGTCCTTCTTAATCTAAAAGGAATTATTAATTTTAATAGTTCTCGATTATTAATTTTTTAAAAATTAATAATTTACAATCTTGCCAAAATCAGCCTTAAGGGAAGCACCACCAACAAGACCGCCGTCGATGTCTGCCTGGCCGAATAATTCAGCTGCATTACCTGCATTTACAGAGCCGCCGTACTGGATACGAACTGCTTCTGCTGTAGCTTCGTCATACATTTCTTTGATGCACTCACGAATGCCCTTGCAAACTTCTTCAGCCTGCTCTGTTGTAGCTGTCTTACCTGTGCCGATAGCCCAGATAGGTTCGTAAGCGATAACCATATCCTTAACCTGGTCAGCAGTTACATCAACTAAGTCAGACTTAATCTGTAATCTGATCCAATCCATGGTAACACCCATTTCTCTCTGCTCTAAAGATTCACCACAGCAAAGAATCGGTGTAAGACCTGCTTCGATAGCCTTCTTAACCTTCTTATTTAATAAAGCGTCATCTTCCTTGAAGTAGTCACGTCTCTCAGAGTGGCCGATGATTACATACTTAACACCTGCATCTACAAGCATTTCTGCTGAGATTTCACCTGTATAAGCACCTTTTTCT
>CAZYVY010000019.1:30282-31584 GCA_964651555.1 uncultured Lachnospiraceae bacterium
TACGTTTGTACCCTTGCAAGCTTCAACAACAGGAACAATATCGATAGCGGGAACACAGTAAACAACGTCTACTGAATCACTTGCTACAAGGGGCTTTAATTCTTCAACCAATTTTACAGCCTGGCTGGGAGTCATGTTCATTTTCCAGTTTCCGGCTACAATTTTTCTTCTTGCCATTTTTTATTTTCTCCTTAACAAAATTTTACTTCATTTACTAAGATACAGTTGCTAAAGTGTACTTGCAATTCTGCATCCTTTTTACATTGTGGCAGGTTCTGTGGCTGCCTTTTTCGACTTCTTGATTAAAATAATACCAATCACTAACATAGCAATACCGGGAATGAGGCATATCAAACCAATCACAACACCTACTCCGCCAAAAATTCCGCTCATAACACCGAACACATCCAAAAGCTCCGGTGCCGCAAAATTGGCAGGATTTGACGAATCGTACTGTACGGCAATCTCATCTCCCTCTGAATACTCAGAACTGGTAATGTTTAAGGCACCTAAATAAGGAATTCCATCCACTTCATAATAGATGGTTGTAGTGGAATCATCAACCATAAAGATTTCACCTTCAACGGTTTCTATGGTAGCACCTTCTGCTACTTCAAGGCCACCGGAATTATCGACAGCACCGAATATTGTGCCGAAGGCTCCAAATATAAGCAGAAAAAATGCACCCATAAAAATGCTAAAAGCCGAAAGAACAACCAAAATAATACCAATTACCTTTTTTGCCATTTTCCATTCTCCTCTTACACTTACAAACAACTTATTTATCGTTAGCTGCTACAACACCGGGAAGTTCCTTACCCTCTAAGAATTCAAGGGAAGCGCCGCCACCGGTAGAGATGTGAGACATCTTGTCACCGAAACCTAACTGGTTAACAGCTGCTGCAGAGTCACCACCACCGATAATGGTTGTAGCTTCTGTTTCAGCAAGAGCCTTAGCTACTGCAATTGTACCTGCAGCAAGTGTAGGGTTCTCAAATACACCCATAGGTCCGTTCCAAACAACAGTCTTAGCAGACTTAACAGCGTTTGCATATAATTCAGCTGTCTTAGGTCCGATATCAAGACCTTCCATATCAGCGGGAATTGCATCTGCATCTACGTAAGATACTTCAATTTCAGCATCGATAGGGCTGGGGAAACCTGCAGCTACTGTAGTATCGATGGGAAGCAATAATGTTTTACCAAGCTTTTCAGCCTTAGCCATCATTTCCTTGCAGTAATCAATCTTCTCATCATCTACTAATGAGTTACCAATTTCCTTACCCTGAGCTTTTAAGAATG
>CAZYVY010000020.1:0-31225 GCA_964651555.1 uncultured Lachnospiraceae bacterium
AGTTAGTTTATTTTAAAATAATAATTCAGGGGCTTATATTTTATAAGCTTCTGAAAAGGATGTATTATGGAAGAATTAAAATTAAGAGATGATTTTATTAAGTTAGGTCAGGCTTTAAAAGCAGCTAATCTGGTATTCAATGGTGCAGATGCAAAATTTGAAATTCAGGATGGCAGAGTAAAAGTAAACGGCGAAGTAGAATTACAACGTGGTAAAAAACTTTATGATGGTGATATTGTAGAATATGAAGGTCGTAAAGTAAAAATAGTTAAATAATTAGTATTATTTATATTTAAAAAGTGGCAGGTTGATTTAAAGTATGTATATAAAGTCACTGGAACTGGAAAATTACAGAAATTATAAATCCTTAAATTTGTCTTTTGACAAAGGAACAACGATTCTTTATGGAGATAATGCCCAGGGAAAAACCAATATCTTAGAGGCTATCTATGTTTCTGCAACAACTAAATCACATAAAGGAAGTAAGGATAGGGAAATAGTAAATTTTGATGAAGAAGAAGGACATATCAGAACCATTTTAGAAAAAGACGGTTTAGATTATCGTATTGATATGCATCTTCGCAAAGCTAAATCAAAGGGAATTGCAATCAATTGTGAGAAGATAAAAAAAGCTTCTGAGTTGATTGGTCTTTTAAATGTCGTTTTTTTCTCACCTGAAGATTTAAATATTATAAAAGATGGGCCGGCATACAGAAGGCGTTTTGTTGATATGGAACTTTGTCAGCTTGATCAATTTTATATTTATAATCTCAATAATTACAATAAAATTGTAAATCAGAGAAATAAACTTTTGAAAGATTTGTATTTTAATCCATCTTTGCGGGAAACCTTAATGATATGGGATACTCAGCTGGAATCTTTTGGAAGTAAAATTATTGAAAGAAGAGCCCAGTTTTGTGAACAATTGAATGAAATTATATATGATATTCATCAAAAATTGTCAGGCGGTAAAGAAGAAATAAGAATTGTTTATGAACCAAATGTATCTGCATCGGATATTGGTTCCATGCTTCAGAGAGAGCAGGAGCGGGATATTAAAACAAAAATGACTTCTGTTGGTCCTCACAGAGATGATTTTGCTTTTATGGTGAATGGTATTGATATTCGTAAGTTTGGATCCCAGGGTCAACAAAGAACGGCAGCTTTATCATTGAAATTGGCAGAAATTGAATTGGTGAAGAAGATTACCAAAGAATGTCCGGTACTTTTATTGGATGATGTTTTATCAGAATTAGACAGTAACCGGCAAAATTATCTTTTGAATAGTATAGGAGATATACAGACTATCATAACCTGTACAGGTTTGGATGAGTTTGTAAATAACAGATTTGAAATAGATAAAGTTTATAAGGTTTTAAATGGTACTGTGGAAGAGTAGTTTTAAGTAGCATTTTAATTTTAGAAATTATTTTTATAAAATATTTTATTTGTAAAAGTGTGAAAATCACACCGGATTGGAGAAAATTATGAGTCAGCAGGAATACGGCGCGGATCAAATTCAGATTTTGGAAGGTTTGGAAGCTGTTAGAAAAAGACCGGGTATGTATATTGGTAGTACATCTGCGAGAGGACTTCATCATCTTGTTTACGAAATTGTAGACAATTCCATTGATGAAGCTTTGGCAGGTTTTTGTGATACCATTACAGTAACCCTGAATAAAGATAATTCCGTAACAGTTGTGGATAACGGACGTGGTATTCCCGTAGGAATCAATGCAAAAGCAGGTATTCCTGCGGTTGAAGTTGTATTTACCATTCTTCACGCAGGCGGTAAATTTGGCGGTGGAGGATATAAAGTATCCGGCGGACTTCATGGTGTAGGTGCGTCTGTTGTTAATGCGCTTTCTAACTGGTTGGAAGTTGAAATCAGAAGAGAAGGTAAAGTATACAAACAACGTTACGAAAGAGGACATGTTATGTACCCTCTGGAAGTTATCGGTGATTGCAGCGAAGAAGAATCAGGAACTAAGGTTACTTTCTTTCCGGATGATAGCATTTTTGAAGAAACCGTATTCGATTTCGATATTTTAAAACAAAGATTCCGTGAAATGGCTTTCTTAACCAAAGGTCTTAGAATTACTTTGATTGATGAAAGGGAAGAGGAGCCGAAGGAAAGAAGTTTCCACTATGAAGGCGGTATTAAGGAATTTGTGGAATATTTGAATAAGGGTAAAACTCCTCTTTATGATAATATTCTTTATTTTGAAGGTACGAAAAACGGTGTTTATGTAGAAGTTGCACTGCAGCATAATGATTCTTATAACGAAAGTACATATAGCTTCGTAAATAACATCAATACACCGGAGGGTGGTACTCATTTAGCAGGTTTTAGAAATTCACTTACCAAAACTTTCAATGATTATGCCCGCGGAAGCAAGTTATTAAAAGAAAGTGAAGCAAATCTTTCCGGTGAAGATATCCGCGAAGGTTTGACCTCTATTATCTCTGTTAAAATTGAAGAGCCTCAGTTTGAAGGTCAGACAAAGCAAAAGCTTGGTAACTCTGAAGCGAGAGTTGCTGTTGATAATATTGTAAGTGAACAGCTTACTTACTTTTTAGAACAGAATCCTGCGGTTGCTAAGATGATTTGCGAGAAATCAATTTTAGCCCAAAGAGCAAGAGAAGCAGCACGTAAGGCACGTGATTTAACAAGACGTAAAACTGCTTTGGAAGGTATGGCTCTTCCCGGTAAATTAGCAGATTGTTCCGATAAAAATCCTGAAAACTGTGAAATTTACATCGTCGAGGGAGATTCTGCGGGTGGTAGTGCTAAGACTGCACGAAGCCGTGCAACCCAGGCTATTTTACCTCTTCGTGGTAAAATCCTTAATGTAGAAAAAGCAAGATTAGATAAAATTTATGCCAATGCGGAAATCAAAGCTATGATTACTGCATTCGGTACCGGTATTCATGATGATTTTGATATCAGTAAATTAAGATATCATAAGATTATTATTATGACCGATGCCGACGTTGACGGTGCACATATCAGTACACTTTTACTTACATTCTTGTATCGTTTTATGCCGGAATTAATTAAACAGGGTTATGTATATTTGGCACAGCCCCCTCTTTATAAGTTAGAGAAGAATAAAAAGGTTTGGTATGCCTACTCAGATGAAGAATTGGACAAGATTCTTACGGAAGTTGGTCGTGACCAGAATAATAAAATTCAGCGTTACAAAGGTCTTGGTGAAATGGATGCGGAACAGCTTTGGGAAACAACTATGGATCCCGAGAAGAGAATTCTTCTTCGTGTAACCATGGATGAGCAGGCTGAATCTGAGACAGACTTAACTTTCACTGTACTTATGGGTGATAAGGTTGAGCCGAGACGTGAATTTATTGAAGAAAACGCAAGATTTGTTAAGAATCTTGACATCTAATTTTTAGAATGCCCATGAATTGGGTGATATTGAATGAATTTAAATGGATAAGTCTTATTATAGACAAAAAAGATTGGAGTCACTACAATGGATGATACAATTTTTGATAAAGTGCAAGAAGTCGATTTGAAGAAAACCATGGAAACCTGTTACATCGACTATGCCATGAGTGTTATTGCTGCCCGTGCATTACCCGATGTAAGAGATGGTTTAAAACCTGTACAGAGACGTGTTCTCTATTCCATGGTAGAATTGAATAACGGACCGGACAAGCCCCACAGAAAGAGTGCCCGTATCGTCGGTGATACCATGGGTAAATACCACCCTCACGGTGACAGTTCTATTTATGGTGCTTTGGTTAATATGGCTCAGGATTGGTCTACAAGATATCCTCTCGTAGACGGACATGGTAACTTTGGTTCCGTGGATGGTGACGGTGCTGCGGCAATGCGATATACCGAAGCAAGATTATCAAAGATTTCCGTAGAGTTATTGGCTGATATCGGCAAAGATACCGTTGATTTCATGCCGAACTTCGATGAAACGGAGAAAGAACCCGTTGTTTTACCCAGCCGTTATCCTAATCTTTTGGTAAACGGTACCACAGGTATTGCGGTAGGTATGGCGACAAACATTCCGCCTCATAATTTACGCGAAACCATTAATGCAGTAGTTAAAATCATTGATAATTATGTGGAAGAAGACCGTGCAACCGAAATTGAAGAAATTCTTGATATTATAAAAGGACCTGACTTCCCTACAGGAGCACAGATTTTAGGTACCAGAGGTATTGAAGAAGCTTATCGTACCGGTCGCGGTAAAATCAGAGTACGTGCGGTAACCAATATTGAAACCTTACAAAATGGTAAAAACAGAATCGTCGTAACCGAATTACCTTATATGGTAAATAAAGCCCGCTTAATAGAAAAGATTGCTGAGCTGGTAAAAGATAAAAAAATTGACGGTATTACAGACTTACGTGATGAATCCAACCGTGAAGGTATGCGTGTGGTAGTGGAACTTCGTAGAGATGTGAATCCTAACGTTGTTTTAAATCATCTTTATAAACATACCCAGTTGCAGGATACTTTCGGCGTAATTATGCTTGCATTGGTAAATAATGAGCCTAAAGTTTTGAATATCCTTGAAATGTTAACGCATTATCTGGATCATCAGAAGGAAGTTGTAACAAGAAGAACCAAATATGATTTAAATAAGGCTGAAGAAAGAGACCATATTTTACAGGGTTATTTGATTGCCTTGGATAATATTGATGAAGTTATTAAGATTATTCGTGGTAGTGAAAATACACAGACTGCTAAAATGTCCTTAATGGAACGTTTTGCATTAACTGAAGTTCAAGCTCAGGCTATCGTAGACATGCGTCTGCGTGCGTTAACCGGTTTGGAACGTGAAAAGATTGAGAATGAACACAAAGAATTACTTGAAAAAATCGCTTACTATAAGTCTATTCTTGCAGATGAAAAGAAGCTTCTTGGTGTAATCAAAGAAGAAATTACTTTAATCAGTAATAAGTATGGTGATGACAGAAGAACCAAGATTGGTTTTGATGAGTTTGATATTTCCATGGAAGACTTAGTTCCCAATGAAAATACTGTAATCGCTATGACAAGTTTAGGCTATGTAAAGAGAATGACTGTGGACAACTTTAAGTCCCAGCATCGCGGCGGCCGCGGCATTAAGGGAATGCAAACCATCGAAGATGATTATATTGAAGATCTTCTGATGACAACAACCCACCATTACATTATGTTCTTTACCAATTACGGTAGGGTTTATCGTTTGAAAGCGTACGAAATTCCGGAAGCAGGCAGAACTGCAAGAGGTGTGGCAATTATTAATCTCCTCCAGCTGAACCCCGGCGAAAAGATTTCGGCTATTATTCCCATTAAGGAATACGAAGAAGAAAGAAATCTCTTCATGGTAACCAGAAAAGGTATTGTTAAGAAGACCCACATTACCGAATATGCTAATATCCGTAAAAACGGTCTTATCGCAATTACCTTAAAAGAAGATGATGAATTAATTGAAGTAAAATCAACCGATAAGGATACTGAAATCTTCCTTGTAACCAAGCAGGGTATGTGTATCCGCTTCAAAGAAACCGACGTACGTGCTACCGGACGTAGTTCAATGGGTGTTATTGGTATGAATCTTGCAGACCAGGATGAAATTGTTGGTATGCAGTTAGACCACCAGGGTGATTCACTCCTCATTGCTTCCGAAAAGGGTTATGGTAAGCGAACTTACCTTGACGAGTTTACCGTTCAGAAACGTGGTGGTAAGGGTGTAAAGTGCTACAAGATTATTGAAAAGACCGGTGATGTTGTAGGTGTTAAGGCTGTAAATGACGATCATGAAATTATGATGATTACTACAGCCGGCATCATTATCCAGATTCGTATGGAAGACGTATCAATCTTAGGCCGAATCACTTCAGGAGTTAAGTTAATTAACCTTGATGATAAGGTAGCCGTTGCAAAAATTGCAAAGGTTCGCGAGAAAGTAACCGATGAAAACGGTGAAGTATCGGTAGAAGATATGACCAGCGAAGTAGCAGAGGAAGAACCGAAGGAAATTGATATGATTCCGATTCAGGATGAAGAAGAGTCAGGAGAAGGTTCTGAAGAATAAGAAGCAATATAAAAATTTTATAATGATTAAAATTTAGCTTCTGCAATATTTTAAAATTACGCGACCCCGCCTTAACGGCGGGGTTTTTTGCAACCTTTTAAAAATTTATATAGTGTTAAAATTAGAAAAAAAAGAAAATATTTTTAAATTCCCCCATAAAATAACTTTTTTGAACCGTATCTATAGTAGGAACATCATACAGAAACAATACTTCACTTCTTTCTGAATCAGATGAAAATCCGCAATTAACAGAAGATTCAGAATTAATGGTATATCGCGAAACGGAAGACAGTTATATTTATACATATTACTATGTTACTTTATCCGGTGGAGACTGGGATATGAATGATGAAGCTGTTTTGTTTAAAGAGGCAATTCAAATAGATAAGGATACACATATTTTATATTATAATTATTATTATGAACCTGTAAAATCAGTGGAAATCCCGGGTACGGCCCCAACTTGTTTTGATGAATATTAAACTGAAATAAAATTGAAAAAGGGAATGTTTAAAATTGAGGAGGAATTCATTATGAAAGGAAAAGAGAAATGTAAGGCATTAAAAGAAATTCGTCAGAAAATCGCGGAGCAGAATGATATTGCTTTTGCAGTATCAGAATGTACCCACCAGGGCGATTGCAAGGGAACCTGTCCGAAATGTGAGGCAGAGCTTCGTTATTTGGAACGCCAGCTGGAAATCCGTAAAAACCTTGGCAAAGCTGTAGTGGTTGCCGGAATTTCTGCAGGAATGTGCGCGCCTATGGTAGCATGTAATCCTATTGAAGCAGTCGGCGACGTGATTGCGGATGTGTATTATACCATTAATCCAAGTGCGGCACCATTGGACGGTGAGGAAGAATATATTCCATCCGATCAGGATTTGGCAGGTGATGTAGAGTATATTTATGAAGATGTCCAGGGTATGGAAGAATATGATCCCGGTGAGGATGTAGAATCTTCCGAAGAAGATTCGGATGCGGTTTGCCCTGTGGAAGAACCGGAGGCAGGTGAAGTTCTTATTCCGTCTTCCAAAGAAGATTTAGAAGATAGCGACGAATATATTTTAGAAGGCGATATCGCCATCGATCCGGAGTATTTAGATGAAGAATAATATTACAATGCCGGTGGTATCTTTAAACAGGCACCGGCTTAAAACCGACGGTATTGGCGTTACCACTCTGGTGGCATCTTTCGGCTGCCCCCTAACCTGCAAATACTGTATTAATAAAAGGACCTGGGATCCGGAAATGTTGCCTAAGTGCGTACAAATGACCCCGGAAGAATTATATGACAAATTAAAAATTGATGACCTCTATTTTATTGCTACCGGCGGAGGAATTACCTTCGGTGGAGGTGAGTCTCTTTTACATACAGATTTTATTGCAGCTTTTCGTGAGGTTTGCGGGGATAAATGGCAGATTACGGTGGAAACATCATTAAATGTGCCAACAGAAAATTTACAAAAGATTTTACCGGTAGTGGATGCCTACATTGTAGATATTAAGGATATGAATCCTGTCATCTATGAAAGCTATACCGGACGAAGTAATGACAGAGTTCTTGAGAATTTAAAACTTTTGATACAGGAGGTATCTTCCGAACATATCCGAATCCGCGTGCCCAAAATCCCTGATTATAATACAAAAGATGATATGGAGGTTTCTGTTAACATCCTTAATGAGATGGGATTTACGGATATTGAAGTGTTTCCCTATATCATTCGAAAAGAAAAATAAAAACACCTGCGTTTATGTAATTAATACATAGATGCAGGTGTATTCATTATCTCACCCGATATACATATGCATTCCCATGTTTTCCAATTCTCTCTACAACATCCATTTCAAATAAAATATTCAACGCTGTACCGGCAAGACTTCTGCCAATCCCTGCCTTTTTACCAAAGGATTCCGAGGTAAATTCTTCCGGCAAACCTTCCGGAATCAGCTGTTTGTAATCCTCCGGTTTCCAAATCGTTACCAAATCCAGTAACTTAATCGGTGCTTTATCTGTTTTGGTGGCACGAATTTTCTTTTGAGGTCCGTAACCGTCCAAAAGACGGTATTCTTCTGTAGACATAATTGCCAGTATAAAATGAAGGTTGGGATGATGCAGAAATTCCTTAATTCCGTAGACCTCATGAAAGAACAGATAGGGCATCCCTTTTTTACGGGTTTTGCGGCTGGTGGTGATGCGTCGATTCCGTATTTCCTTTAAATCCGCAAAGGAAACAGGTGCTTCCTCCGCAGAATTTATATCCTCATCACATTCTATCCAGTGCAAAGTATTTTCCAGAGATACGGGATAAACAATGGTAACTTCATGCTCCTTCAAAAAATAATCCAGCTTACGTTTCATCAGATAAAACTGTTTTGTCTGGATTTCGTAAATTTCACCATCAATACAAACATCTGCCACAAAGGTGCCTATTTTCTGCTCATGATACTTCTCATCCGGCGCAAAGTAATATTTAAGAACAGAGTGAACGGTTTTTTCGCTTAAAGTACCGATTCCTTTCTCACCTTGCACTTTGCCGTACATTTTATTTTTAGCTTCTTCAAATAAATTTTCATCAATATAAGACTTCATAAGGGAATTATAACAAAGAAATAGTAAAAATCCTACGTTTTTCATCATAAATGCTACTTGCAAATTAAAGGAATTTGTAGCATTATGGGAGTGGTGTGATAAGTTGCAAAGTCTATTACAACCTACCAAAGATAAATATATAAAAAAATAAGGAGTTAGAATGAATACAGCAGTGGTAAAAAAAGAAAGATATCATTTGTTAGACAGTCTTCGCGGTTTATTACTGGTTATGATGATTGTCTATCATACTATGTATGACGTTATGATTCTTGGGGAAAATGGATTTTCTGTTCGTAACACTGCCTGCTACATTTTCCAACAGATTATTGGTTGGGGATTTATTTTTCTTTCCGGTATGTGTCGCGCCATAGGAAAAAGAAACCTACGCCGCGGACTGATTGTTTTAGGTGCGGCAGCAGTGGTTTCACTGGTAACTTATACTTTTACACCTAATGAGGCAATTAACTTTGGAGTGTTGGTATTACTTGGTTCTTCCATGTTAATTATTATTCCTTTGGAAAAATTGATAAAAGATGCCTATGCACCTTTTGGTTTTTTAGTTTCTTTTCTTTTGTTTATGTTATTCCGTAATGTTCCTAACGGTAGTTTAGGATTCGAAGGTCTTGTTTTTATAGAACTGCCGGACTTTTTATATCAAAATTATGCAACCGCTTATTTGGGATTTCCGCCAACAGGCTTTACTTCCGGCGATTACTATCCTTTGATTCCCTGGTTTTTCTTGTATTTATGCGGTTATTTCTTCTGGAAATATTTTGGCAATAAAGTATGGCTTGAAAAAACCTTATTGATAAAAGTACCTGTGCTTTCTTTCCTGGGAAGACATTCTTTAATTGTATATTTACTGCATCAGCCTATCTGCTATGCGGCAGTATACTTATTTTGTGTGATTTTATAGGTCTGAAAACCGATAGCATCAAAATATAGAGGAGAGTTGAAAAAAATGGAAGCGTATGTTGTTTTTAAAGATCTGGCAATTATTATTATTTTTGCTAAGGTCTTTGGTATCCTTGCCCGTAAGTGCAAGGCACCTATGGTCGTAGGCGAAATTATTGCCGGTCTGATCATTGGTCCTTGTCTGTTAGGGTGGGTCCAGCCATCAGATTTTATTTTACAGATGGCAGAAATCGGCGTTATATTGCTGATGTTTTCAGCAGGTCTGGAAACAAATCTTAAAGAAATGATAAAAACAGGACCTAAGGCATTGGTCATTGCCTGCGCCGGTGTAGCCATACCGCTGATAGGCGGAACACTTTTTTACATGTGTTTTTATGGATTTTCTGCAGTGGGCACACCGGAATTTTATAAAGCGATTTTTATGGGTACCATCATGACAGCAACCTCCGTGGGTATTACGGTAGAGGCATTGCGTGAAATGGGTTACTTAAAAGGAAAAATCGGAACAACCATTCTTAATGCTGCGATTATTGATGATATTATCGGTATGATTGTATTAACTGTGGTTATCGGATTTAATGACCCTAATTCGCAGCCTTGGATGGTAGTAAGAAATACGGTTTTATTCTTCTGCATTGCTTTGGTTGGAGGTTATATTGCTTATAAAATTTTTAAAAAGGTCGATCAGAGATATCCCCATACCAGAAGAATTACCATTGCGGGACTGGCACTTTGTCTGGTTATGGCATATGTGGCGGAACGTTATTTTGGTATTGCAGATATTACAGGTGCATATGTTGCGGGCATAATTCTCTGCAATATCCGTGATTCGGAATATATTGCAAGAAGACTGGATATTAATTCCTATGTTCTGTTCGGACCCATTTTCTTTGCAAGTATTGGACTTAAGACTAATATTGACAAGATGGATTGGTCCATTCTTTTATTTTCATTAGGTTTTGTAGCGGTAGCTTTGCTCACTAAAATTATTGGCTGTGGTTTGGTATCCATGGCTTGTAAGATTCCGCCCAGACATGCCATTAAGGTAGGTGTGGGTATGATGACAAGAGGGGAAGTTGCCCTGATTGTTGCACAGAAGGGAATGTCCGTGGGACTTTTAGACCCGGTATATTTTACATCCGTTATCCTGTTAATTATAATATCTTCCATTTTGACACCTATTCTGTTAAAATTGTTGTATTCAAAATATCCGGAAGAAACCGTTGAAGCACAATAAAATAGTTGAAATGGTTTTGTATATAAAAGAAAATAAAAGGGCAAATTTTTAGGAGGAGAACAATGAAAAAGAAACAAGTCGTCGCAGGTGTGATTGCTGCAATTCTGTTTGTTTTTATCGGTGTGTCAAGTGTAGGTATGAACATTCTGGACAAAGTAGTGATGAAGGCAACAGGGATGGATTCTACATCCATGAATAGTAGTTATATGTACGGTTTTCCGGTAGAAGACTTTATGGGTATCGTAAAAATTGACGGTGACATGATGGATTCCGAAAGTACATCTTATTTTTCCACGGGCGGTTATGACCATGATTCTACCATAAAATATATTGAAGCATTGTCAGAAGCGGAAAATAATGTAGGTATTTTACTGTATGTAAATTCCGGCGGCGGATATTCTTATATTGGAGATGATTTATATCTGGAATTAATGGAATATAAAGAAGAAACAGGCCGTCCCATTTATGCATATTTTGATTCCATTGCCTGCAGTGCGGCATATTATGCAGCTATGTCAGCAGATGAAATCTATGCAAACCGCATGACAACTACCGGTTCCATCGGTGTGTACATGACGGTATATGATATGACAGAATTATACGAAAAGCTGGGTATTACGGAATATATGATTCGAAGCGGCGATAACAAAGGTATCGGCGGCGGTGGACAGGAAGTAACAGAAGAATATCTTGCCATCGAACAGGCCCAGGTGGATGAAATGTATGAATTATTCATTGACGTAATCGAAGAAGGAAGAAGTATGAACCGGGATGACATCTATGCATTGGCTGATGGTAGAACTTTTACCGCAAGTCAGGCGAAAGAGAATGGTCTGATTGATGGTATTTCACGTTATGAAGAATATAAAGAACAGGTTCTTACTTACGTTGGTGATAAGGTTACTTATTATGAACAGTCAGACGAGATGGATGTTTTTACCTCCATGCTTGGTGAAATTTTAGAATCTATTCCGAAGTCTGATAACCAGGTCATCCTTGAATTTATAGAGGGAAATGAAAGTGGGGTAAACCGTTATGAATCAATCTGTCAGTAAGGCAGGATTTTTCCCCAGACTTGGTGCTTATGTTGTAGATCAAGCAATATTGCTTGTTGTCATTATGTGTCTGGAGATACCTGTAATAGTTATGGAGCTACTTTTTCCGGATTTTATATTATTCCGGAATGTGCTATTTCATTTTAATATTTTTGATATCTTATTTTATCTTTTGACAGTGGCGTACTACGTACTGTTTACGACGCTTACGGGAACCACCATTGGCAAAAGATTGTTTAACCTTGCGGTTGTGGATGGGGAAGGTAACAAACTTACCTTTCTCAATGCCCTATACCGCGAAACCGTGGGCAAATATTTAAGTAGTTTCTTTTATTTCGGTTATATTATGATTTTTATTGATAAAAATAACCGTGCTTTCCATGACTATCTTTGTGATTCGTCAGTAATTTATACCTGCAGATTAAAGGTAGTAAAAAAAGAAGTAATTGAAAGGGTTCAGCATGTTCCGACTCCTCAAGTATCTGAAAAAATATAAAATAGAAACTGTTTTAGGGCCTCTGTTTAAATTAATGGAGGCCTCTTTTGAGTTGCTGGTACCGCTGGTTATGGCAAGCATAATTGATACCGGTATTAAAAATGCGGACAACGGTCATATCTTTGCCATGGGCGGTGTTTTGTTCCTGCTGGCAGCAGTCGGTTTCGGTTGTGCCATTACCGCCCAGTATTTTGCTGCAAAAGCTTCTGTAGGTTTTGCAACCAGTCTGCGTCATGCGATTTTCGAGCATATTCAGACCAGAAGTTATGTACAAATGGATGAATTCGGCACTTCCACCATGATAAACCGCTTAACCAGTGATGTAAATCAGGTACAGACCGGGGTAAATTTAACCCTGCGCCTTTTACTTCGTTCCCCTTTTATTGTCTTTGGAGCCATGATTATGGCATTTACCGTAGACGTAAAAGGTGCCATGATTTTTGTGGTAACCATTCCTCTTCTTGCCGTTGTTGTTTTTACGATTCTTCTGGTGAATATTCCTCTTTATAAAAAAGTGCAGAAAGCCTTAGATAAAGTTGTGGTAAAAACCCGCGAAAACCTTACCGGTGTTCGGGTTGTCCGGGCTTTTTCCATGGAGAAGGAAGAGGTGGAAGGATACGATAAATCCGTAGATTTTTTAAAAAAATACCAGTTATTTGCCGGACGTGTCAGTGCTTTTATGAACCCGGTAACTTTTGCTATTGTAAATGGTGCTACACTGGTGCTTTTGTATAAGGGTGCAGTAGAAATTGATGCGGGATTTTTATCCCAAGGTGCATTGATTGCCCTTGTGAATTATATGGCACAGATTCTTGTGGAGTTAATCAAGCTTGCAAACCTGATTATTACGATTACGAAATCCATGGCGGGTGCCTCAAGAATTGCAGATATGCTGTATGCAGACAGTGATAAAACCCCGGAAGATAAGGTTGATGCCGGAAAAAACGGCGTAGAAGTAATAGCTAAGGCCGAAGAAAATATATCGTTGTCCGGTATCAATGAAATTGCTTTTGACAAGGTATCTTATACTTATAGTGGTGCAGCCAGTGCTTCTATCCGTAATTTATCCTTTTATGCAAAGAAGGGCGAAATAGTGGGAATTATTGGCGGTACCGGTGCCGGAAAAACGTCTTTGATTAACCTGTTAGCAGGTTTTTATGAGGCAAAAGAGGGTAAGGTTTTGGTAAATGGGGAAGACATACAAAAGTACAATCCTAAACATCTGCGCTCCCATGTTGGCATTGTTCCCCAGACAGCAGTTCTTTTTACGGGAACGATTGAGGATAACCTGAAATGGGGTAAAAGTGATGCTACGGAAGCCGAAATGTGGGAGGCTTTGGAACTTGCCCAGGCAAAGGAATTTGTGGAAGCAAAACCGGGTCAGCTTAAAGAAAAAGTCCTTCAAAGCGGTAAAAATTTCTCCGGCGGTCAGCGTCAGCGTCTTTGTATGGCAAGAGCCTTTGTGCGTAAACCTGACATATTGATTTTAGATGACAGTACCAGTGCACTGGAT
Source organism: uncultured Lachnospiraceae bacterium (assembly GCA_964651555.1). GTDB lineage: Bacteria > Bacillota > Clostridia > Lachnospirales > Lachnospiraceae > UBA3766. The sequence continues at coordinate 13,869 of CAZYVY010000020.1, forward strand.
TATGCAACGGAAGCAAAGGTGCGTCATGGCATCCGCAAATTAACGGAAGATGCAATTTGTTTTATTGTATCACAAAGAGCAGCGTCTATTATGGATGCGGATCTTTTGATTGTACTGGACGAGGGTGAAGTAGCAGGCATGGGTACCCATGAAGAGCTTCTTAAGACCTGCGATGTTTATGCCGAAATCTATTATTCTCAGTTCCCTGAGGATAGAGAGGAGGCTGCTCATGCGTAAAAAAACTTTTAGACAGATTTTTAGATATATAAAAGCCAATACGGTACTGTTGGTTATATCCTTAATTTGTGCTTTACTTTCCGTAGTAGGAACATTGTACCTTCCAATTCTGATTGGTAAAGGTGTAGACTTGTGTCTCGGCGCAGGACAGGTAGATATTGAACAGATTCTTTCATTGATTTTAACCGGTGTAATGGTGATAGCGGTTACTGTGGCGGCGCAATTTATAATGAACCTGTGTAATAACCGTATGACTGCCAATGTTGTGGCAAGAATGCGTAAAGATGCTATACGTAAGTTACAGAAGCTGCCCATACGCTATTTGGACCGTAAACCGTACGGGGAACTGGTAAATTCCATTATTGCCAATGTGGATACCTTTTCTGAAGGCCTTTTGCTTGGTTTTTCCCAATTGTTTACCGGTGTGCTTACCATTATCGGAACGTTAGGATTCATGTTATCCATTGATGTAAAAATAACGTTGATTGTTGTTTTGGTAACACCTCTTTCTTTCTTTGTGGCAGGTTTTGTATCCAAGAAAACATTTAATCTGTTTACGAAGCAATCCTCAACAAGAGGAGAGCAGACCGCTTTTATTGACGAAATGGTAGGAAACCAGAAGATTGTCAGAGCTTTTGGTAAAGAAGAAGACACCATGGAGCGTTTTGATGAAATAAACGGAAGACTGCAGACGGTTTCCGTAAAAGCAATTTTCTTTTCCTCATTAACTAATCCGGCAACCCGTTTTATTAATGCACTTGTATATGCAGCCGTGGGTGTGTTCGGAGCAATTTTAGTCATGGATACCAATACACTTATTACCGTGGGCGAACTCTCCTGCTTTTTAAGTTATGCCAATCAGTATACCAAGCCTTTTAATGAAATATCCGGTGTTATTGCGGAATTTCAGAATGCGTTGGCCTGTGCAGAGCATTTCTTCAAATTTTTAAATGAAGAGGAAGAAAAGGATGTTGTAGAGCTGCTTTGCACTATGGATAAAAAAGAAGACGCAGAAAATGCAACGGATGCTTTAAGCAAAGGTGCAAAGTTGATAGGCGACGTTACGATTGATAATGTATCTTTCTCTTATGCGCCGGATCGTAAATTGATTGAAGGATTTAATCTTCATGTAAAACAGGGACAGCGTGTTGCTATTGTTGGTCCTACAGGTTGCGGTAAAACCACGTTGATTAACCTATTGATGCGTTTCTATGATACGGATGAAGGTAAGATTATTCTGGACGGTGTGCCTATTAATGAACAAAACCGTCATGATTTGCGTGATTCATATGGTATGGTTTTGCAGGAAACCTGGCTAAAAAACGGTACCATCCGTGAAAATATTGCTTTCGGTAAACCGGACGCGAGTATGGAGGAAATTGAGGCTGCAGCAAGAAAAGCTCACGCGCACAGTTTTATTATCCGTATGCCGAAAGGTTATGATACGGAGATTCTTGAGGATGGCGGAAATCTCTCAAACGGTCAGAAACAGTTGCTTTGTATTGCCCGCATTATGTTGATGAATCCGCCGATTCTGATTCTGGATGAGGCAACGTCCTCCATTGACACAAGAACCGAAATGAAGGTACAGGATGCTTTTGCCAAGTTGATGGAAGGAAAAACAAGCTTTATCGTTGCTCACAGATTATCCACCATTCAGAGCGCGGATGTAATTCTTGTCATGAAGGACGGCAACGTGATTGAGCAGGGAACCCATGCGGAACTTTTAAAAGAAAAAGGATTTTATTACGAACTGTATCAGAGCCAGTGGGCATAGAGAGGTTTGGTTGAAGAAACCAGTGGGGATGTATTAATAGAAAGTAACAAATAAAAGCCTATTTTGTGATGAAATAGGCTTAATAAATGTTGGTTTTTATGGACACTTTATTGATTAGGGTATTATTTTATCCTTGCAACTTTTTTATAGATATAAATAGCTGATTTTTTGATAAGTCTTATTAAAAAAATAATACAACCGCTTGTAATGAATACAACAATAGCATACATAATTGTACAGAGCAATTCTGCAAAAAAGCTATCAGGATAATTATTTGCTAAAGTATAAACAATATCTTTAACTCCAATTGCTTTTAGCTTACCAATAGTACATACATGAATAAGATAAATACCTAAGGTATAAGAAGCAATCACATTTATCAGTTTTGCTGTTTTTGAATTATCAGGTATTTTTATACAAATAAGGAATAAGAATAAGCATAAAGAAGCTAAATATCCCATAACTGTATTTGTTCCCATGAAATAAGTATTATTAATGTCGATATTTATATAATAGAAAGATAATTTATATTTAATAAAATTAAACAGGAAAAATCCTAAAAAACCGACCCATCTTATCCATTTTGCGTTTTTTTGAATTTTATTATAATGTATGGAGATTTCATATCCTAATAATACAAAAAGTAAAACGGGAGTAATGACGGTATAAATGGTAGGCGAATATGCCTCGCCATTAATTGTCAAAACATATATGTTTTTAATATCTGTATTTATAACTGATAGTGCAGCAAGTATCATCAAATAATGTCTACATTTACCTGCTTTGGGTTCATCAACACAAACGTACCTTAATAATGGCGCCCATAAAATTACTTGTACATAGGAAAATATGTACCAAAAATGTCCGCCAAAAGTCATTTTGGCATTCCATTTCAGAATATTACCAAATAAATTTTGAGCATCAAAACTATGCATGTCTAAACAAGAAAAGAAATTCACAACACCAAAATCAGCTCTTATCCAATCCTGCCATATTTGTGCAAACAACATTACTATAAAAGCCGGTATTAATAAATCGGTTATTGTTTTTATGGCTTTTTTTGTAATAGAGCCACGAAACAAGAAGAACCCCATTATATACCAAAAAATAGGAACTCCATCTGTTACAAAGCAACGGATTAGAAATTCATTTTGAAAAATTTGGTCTTGCTGAATATAAACAATAAAATGAATACAAATTACCAATAGGCAACCAAGGATTCTTGCTAATTCAATATTTGCCTGTCGTTGAGTTTTCATATATTACCTCTTTTTCCATATTTTCTTTATTATATATCCCGCAATTCCCTAAGTCAATTAAAACGTATCTTTATAGTATATATTAGGTAGGGAGTGGAGAATTATAATATATCCATACGGGGGTAAATTTTATGGAATATGTGAATTGGTTTTCTGAGAGATTGGCGCAACTTCGAATGGAGAAGGGTATATCGGCCAGAGATATGAGTTTGTCGTTAGGACAAAGTGAAAGTTATATAAACAAAATAGAAAATAAAAGAACGTTACCTTCTATGACCGGCTTTTTTAATATATGTGATTTTTTAGAAATAAGGCCAAATGATTTCTTTGACAGCAGTTCTGTTTCACCTACAAAAACAACAGAAATAATGTGTGAAATAAAAAAACTTTCGTCTGAAAAGGCAGAACACGTATTGCAAATAGTTAAGGATATTGTAAATGCTAAATAAAGAAAAAACATTTGTGCAACTTTACCAATGGACAAATATGATATGTATCTGTTATGATACCCTCACAAAAGCATATCTTTCTAACAATTCTTGTGAAGTCTAATCACAATTCTATTAGGAATCTTTTGTATAAAACATTCCGTATCAAAGAAATTCTATGCTTTTCAAAATCTTTATGAAGAAATAAGCAGGAGAATTTCAAAGGAAAGAGGAATGGTCTCCTGCAGGGTTTGTATACCCGGAAAGGAGAAAATGAGCAAAAAAGACATTACCCAGAAACACTATTTTGAAGACAATGAGAAGTTTGCCGATGTGATGAATGCGGTACATTTTCAGGGACGGCAGGTGGTAAAACCTTCGGAGCTTAAAGAAGTATCTGCATCATTTCTGAAAGCGGACAGTCAGGCTGTCATGGAGAAAATCGCAGACGTGGTCAGAAAGCAGACCAAAGACGGAGTGGTGTATGCCATGTATATCCTGGAGAATCAGGAAGCTGTAGACTACCGTATGCCGGTAAGAGTCATGCTGGAAGAAGGACTTGCTTATGATAAACAGGTAAGGGACATCAGTAAAAAGAATGAAACCGTAAAATCCACCAACGGAGAGTTTCTATATAAGTTTCTCAAAACGGACCGTTTAACTCCCGTATATACCACGGTAATCTACTGGGGAGATAAGGAATGGGACGGAGCCACATCCCTGCGGGAGCTCATTGATTTTCCCGAGATGGATGAGGAACTGAAACAACATATGATGGAGCTTATACCGGATTATAGGATTCGTGTATTTGACCTGAATAAGGAAACGGATTTTAAGGCATTTCAAACCAACCTGAAGACAGTGTTTGAATTTTACTCTCACAAGAATGAGAAAAGTGCATTAAAGGATTACATGGACACACATAAGGAAGAGGTAGAGGAACTGGATAATGAAAGTAAATTTTTTCTGGCCACTATGTTAGGGCAGAAGAAATTAGGTAACGAGTTACTGGAACAGAACACAAAGAAGACGGAGGAAAGAAGTATGTGTAAAGCAATTGATGACATGATTGAAGACGGAAGAGAGGAAGGCAGGGCAGAAGCCAGAGCGGAAGCAGAAGTAACCATTGCGGCATTAAAGAAAGAGCTGGAAGAAACCAAAGAAAAGAGTAACTGTAAAGCAATTGATGACATGATTGAAGACGGAAGAGAGGAAGGCAGGGCAGAAGCCAGAGCAGAAGCAGAAGTAACCATTGCAGCATTGAAGAAAGAGCTGGAAGAAACCAAAGAAAAGAGTAACTGTAAAGCAATTGATGATATGTTAGCAGACAGTTATGAGGAGGGGCGTGCAGAAGCAGAAGCAACCATTGCGGCATTAAGGCAGGAATTAGAACAGGAGAAAGAGAAAAACAAGTTGGAAATAGACAGATTGAAAAAGAAGCTTGCAGTATATGGGTTAGGATGATATCTTTTTAGATTAAAATACAATCATATTTATAAATGTATGCAGCTGGACTCCAAACTTTTACCGGTTTAAAAGCAGGCCAGACCTATAAGATACAGGTAAGAACCTATAAGAAGGCAGAAGGAGTGGGAAGTTTCTATTCCGCATGGTCTACGGAAAAGTATGTGAGTCTGTAATACATAAGAATTACTATGCGGTAAACAAAGTAACCTCTTTTATTGGATTAATATATCTGATAAGAGAGGTTATTTTTCAATTCTAAAAACAGGTCATCTCAAAAAAGCAAAGTAAAATATCTCAAAAACACAAAATAAAACACCTCAAAAACACAAAATAAAATACCTCAAAAATACAAAATGAATATTGACAAAAACAATGTACATAACTAATATTAAACTAGAAACATATAAAATAAGTGAGGAAAAATATGGTTAATTATTTATATAGAATGGTTGATGATGAGTTAAAGCTTCGATTGGATGCATTTGGAGCTACTTTAATTGTCGGTCCTAAATGGTGTGGTAAAACAACGACTGCGGAGAATGTAGCAAGAAGTGTTTTGAAGATGCAGGACCCGGATATGCGGGAAGGATACTTAGCAACAGCAGCAACAAAGCCCTCTTTATTATTAAAAGGCGAGAATCCCAGGTTGATTGATGAGTGGCAGGAGGCTCCCGTTTTATGGGATGCCGTAAGAACTGCAGTTGATAAAAGACAAGAGGTAGGCCTTTTTATTCTTACCGGCTCAACATCTGTTGATGATAAACAGATTCATCATACCGGTACAGGCAGAATTTCCAGGTTAAAAATGTATCCTATGAGCTTATACGAATCGAAAGAATCCACGGGAGTAATTTCCTTAAAAGAATTGTTTGACAATCCCGGTTTGGATATTGATGGTTTAATGTCTGATATGAGTATCGAGGATTTAATTTTTGCAGCCTGCAGGGGAGGATGGCCTTCTGCATTACGCAATAAGACCGAGGATACGAAATTGATTGTCGCAAGAGAATACTTGAGAAATGTTTGTGAAAGTGATATATCCACCGTGGATGGGACTTTTCGCAATCCTGTATTGGCTGAAACCATTTTAAAATCTTATGCACGCAACCTTTCTACATTAGCCAAAAAAAGTATTATTTATAAAGATGTAATAGCAAATTATGAAACTATAACGATGCCGACATTAGATTCATATATTAACGCGTTGGAGCGTTTGTTTGTGATTGAAGATGTGGAGGCATGGTGTCCGGCTATTCGTTCTGCGACGGTAATTCGTTCCGGGAAGAAAAGAGAATTTATTGATCCCTCAATTGCTGTAGCGGCTTTAGGTTTAACTCCGGATTATTTGGAAAAAGATTTAAAAACCTTTGGTTTTATCTTTGAATGTATGTGTATCAGAGATTTAAAAATTTATTCCCAGGCATTGCAGGGTAGAATTTCATATTATCATGACAGATATGGTTTGGAAGCGGATGCCGTATTGCATATTGCAGACGGAAGATACGCCTTAATTGAATTTAAACTGGGAAGTGCAGAAATTGAAGAGGGAGCACAGCATCTTCTTAAAATAAAAAAATTGGTTCAGGAATATAATCAAAAAGAAAAACAAGTTCCATTAAGAGAGCCGGATTTACTAATTATCATTACCGGAGGTAATATGGCTTATACTCGAAAAGATGGCGTAAAAGTGATACCGATTGGATGTTTAAAAAATTAATTTTTTGTAAGAAAAATATAGAATATAAAAAATACTTAATTAAGTGCAAAAGGAGCTGCGCACTAAGTTCTTAGTGCGACAGCCCCTTATATAGTATTTTTATATTTCCTGATCCACTTCAATTCCGGTCAAATCTGCTTCCAAAAGACCCATGTTGTTTTTAATTTCTTTTAATGTTTTTTGTGCCTTGCTGGTTTCAGAATTTACCTGAGCAAGTTTCATTAATTCTTCCAAAGGAACTTCCGGTGCGTTATTCTGGCGGTTTTCGGCTTTTGCTTTATCAATAGCTTCTTTGGTCTGCTCGATCATTGCTTCCTGCATTGCTTTCGTTTCCCGGATATCTTCCAGCTTCTCTTCCTCGACTTCCTTCTTCTCGGCATCTTCCTCAGCTTTTTTCTGTACTTCTTCCATTTTTTCTTCAATATATTCCTTGGCATCCTGCATTACCATGGCTATAATTTCATCATCCGTAGCTTTATTGATGGCATCTGCAGTTTTTTGTGCATCCAGCATAGGATTGGATTTTAAGCGTTCAATGGTAATGGCACGGATGTCTGCCACATCATCTTTCATAAAATCTTCCGCATCGGCAATCTGTTTTCTTAATTCGGAAACCGGTTGTTGCAGGGAAGAATATTCCTGCTTAAAATCCGCAGGCCAGTCTTTGTAGGTCATATCTTCCGTAATGCCATACTCTTCCTTCAGGGCGGCAATCTGTCTGTTTATGTCGTTTATCATAGATTGCGCCTCATTTTTTTCTGCAAGCATTTCTTGATAGTGTTCACGGCGTTTGGCAATACTTTCATCGATTTCTTTGTCCGTATTCCAGGCATCGCCAACAACCTTCATTGCCTTTTTCTGTGCTTCCATGCGTTTTTCGGCAACCGGATCACTTTGGTTGTTCCTGTTCCCGTTAAAAAAGGTTTTTTGGCATCCTTGTCCATTTGCGTCTGTTAAAAAAGTTTTGTTTATACCGAAAGTAGTATTATTTACATTAATATTAACCGCCATATAGTCTCCTCCTTGAGAATTATGTACACTTTTATAATATATCGGAAAAATGGAATAAAAAGTTATATGGAAAAATTCTTTTTTAAAAGCATTTTTAAGATTGATATTTATAAGAAAATAGGTAGAATAAAGATAAAGATATTTACTAAGGAGAAAAAGGTGAAAAAATTATTATATGGAATATTAGCGTTTATTCCTCTGGTTGAGTTAATACTAAGTCTTATTGCCCTGATTGCCGGTTTTGTCATGTTGGGTGGTGTGTTATTTGTAGGTGCCAACATGATAGATCCGAATGTATCCATGATATTTTTGTGGATTGGAATAGCAGGAATTGTATTGGGCATTCTTTTGTGCATTGCGGTTACGGTTATCTTTTGTATCCATGTAAAAAGAAATGAAGATTTGGATGGCAGTGAAAAAGGGGTTTGGATTGGTTCGCTGATTGGGCTGATGTTTTTGTCATTTCCGGTATATTGGTGGAAATGTATCAGATGAAACATATCCATTGGTAAAAATCCGGTTTAGTATGGAGACTGGTAGGGGTCAGTCTCTTTTTTAATGTTGGTAAATTTTTGTGTTTTTTTTATGATATTACAAATATCCATTGACAATAAAAAATAAAATGCATAACATAAAACTGTTTATTAAAAATGTGGATAAGATAGCCTTTTTAATATAAAAGGAGGGAATAATTTGTTTAAGATTCTAAAGTATTTACGTAAAAGAGAAATGCTCTTTATGCTTGGAACCATTCTTTTTACCGGGTTACAGGTATTTCTGGAGCTGAAATTACCGGATTATATGTCAACAATTACGGCAACTATAGTAACTCCCGGAAGTGTGATGTCGGAAATTTGGATTGCCGGTGCTAAGATGCTTCTTTGTGCCCTTGGTGGTTTGGTAGCATCTGTAGTGGTAGGTTTTTTCTGTTCGAAGGTGGCCACCGGTTTTTCCATGCGCCTGCGCACCAAGGTATATGATAAGGTAACATCCTTTTCCATGGAGGAAATTAACGGCTTTTCTACAGCCAGCTTAATTACCCGCTCTACCAATGATATTATGCAGGTGCAGATGTTCTTGGTAATGGGTACGGCAATTATGTTCCGCGCTATTTTGATGGCAGCTATGGCAATCGGTAAAATATACACCAAGAACTGGCAATGGACTTTAAGTACCGCCATTGCCGTGGTTCTTCTCTTAATTATGATTATCAGCCTGATTATCATTGTTTTGCCGAAATTTAAAATTGTACAGACCCTTACAGATAACTTAAACCGTGTAACCCGCGAGAATTTAACCGGCATCCGTGTAGTTCGGGCGTACAATGCAGAGGATTTCCAGGAAGAAAAGTTTGAAGAGGCAAACGATAGTTTAATGAAAACTCAGTTATTTAACCAGCGTGCCATGGCAATTATGGGACCGGGCATGTCTCTGATTATGAATGGTCTTTCTCTGGCTATCTATTGGATAGGTGCATATTTAATTAATGAAGCACCTATGCCTAACCTAAGTGAAATTTTATCTTCCGGTGATGTGACTATATTGGAGACTGTAGCAGAGCCCGTGGCGAATAAAATCACTGTGTTTTCGGATATGATTGTATTTTCCTCTTATGCAATGCAGGTGGTAATGTCTTTTATGATGCTTACCATGATTTTTATTATCCTGCCCAGAGCAAGTGTATCGGCGAAGCGTATTATGGAAGTACTTGATACGAAAACCAAGATTATGGACGGTAATATCGGAAGTAAGAAGAGTTCAAAGGAAGAACCCAGTAGCGAAGCTTCCGAAAAGGTAAGCAAGGAAGAAAAGGCATCTCATGAGGTGATCTTCGATAATGTAACTTTCCGCTATCCCGATGCATCGGATGCGGTACTGGAGAATATCAGTTTTACGGCAAAAGCCGGCGAAACCGTAGCGTTTATCGGTTCTACAGGTAGTGGTAAGTCTACATTAATTAATCTGGTGCCCCGTTTTTATGATGTGACGGAGGGAAGTATTCTGGTAGATGGTATAAATGTAAAAGAATATACTCAGGAAGCTCTTCGTAATAAAATCGGTTTGGTGCCTCAGCGTGCCGTATTGTTTGGCGGAACCATCCGTTCCAATATTGCTTACGGTGAAAATGGTAAGCAGACAGAGTATGGTGATGAAGAAATCTGGGAGGCGCTTCGTATTGCCCAGGCAGAAGAATTTGTTCAGAAGCTTGATAAAAAGCTGGATGCGGATGTAGCACAGGGAGGAACTAATTTCTCCGGCGGTCAGAAGCAGCGTCTTTCCATCGCAAGAGCTATTTGCAGACGTCCGGATATTTATATTTTTGATGATTCTTTTTCTGCATTGGATTATAAAACTGACCGTGTTTTGCGTGGTGAGTTAGAAAAGGTAACCGGCGATGCCATTACTCTTTTGGTAGCCCAGCGTATTGGTACGATTTTGAATGCAGACCGGATTATTGTCTTGGATGACGGTAAAATTGTGGGCAAAGGCACCCACAAAGAGCTGATGCAAACCTGTGAGGTATATCAGCAGATTGCCTATTCTCAGTTATCAAAGGAGGAATTGGCATAATGGCAAAGAATGAATATGAAATCGGTTCTGTAAATAATAACAGAAGAAAAGGACCCGGCGGTGGTCCGAAGGGAATGATGCCCGCAGAAAATGTGAAAGATTTTAAGGGAACCATGCTGAAATTATTTAATTACTTAAGGGCATATGTTCCGGTTATGGTTATTGCATTGGTTTTGTCATTCCTGGGAAGTATTTTGTCGGTAATCGGTCCCGATAAAATCAAGGATTTGACTGCGGTTATTGAAGAAGGTATATTGACCGGAATTGATATGGAAGCAGTAAAAAATATTGCCATATTATTAATTATTCTCTATGGATTCAGTATTTTATTTAACTATGTCCAGAGTTTGATTATGGCTACGGTTACACAGAGGATATCCAAGAAACTTCGTAAGGATATTTCGGAAAAAATCAATGTAGTACCTTTAAAATATTTTGATTCTACTACTTACGGAGATGTATTGAGCCGTGTTACCAATGATGTGGATACCATCGGCCATACCTTAAGCCAGAGTATCGTACAGTTGGTAAATGCGATAACCCTTCTTATAGGATCCATTGTTATGATGCTTATTACAAACGTTGCCTTAACCGGAACGGCAATTCTTTCCTCTTTATTAGGTTTTGTGCTGATGAGCGTTATTATGAAGAAGTCCCAGAAGTACTTTGTGGGGCAACAGAAGTATTTAGGCTTAATCAATGGGCATGTGGAAGAAGTGTATGCAGGACACAATGTTTTAAAAGCATACAATGGCGAGAGGAAAGCAAAAGAAGAGTTTGAAGACATTAACGGAAAGCTTTGTGAAAGTGCATTTAAGGCCCAGTTTTTATCAGGACTTATGCAGCCTTTGATGGGCTTTATCGGTAATTTCGGATATGTTGCGGTTTGTGTTGTTGGTGCTGCACTCACCATGAGCGGTCATATTGATTTTGCAGTCATCATTGCGTTTACTATGTATGTTCGCCTGTTTACCCAGCCTTTATCACAAATTGCCCAGGCAATGAACAGCTTACAGTCCACGGCAGCAGCCTCTGAGCGAGTATTTGAATTCCTGGATGAAGAGGAAATGGAAGAGGAAAGCCATAAGAGTACTTTGCTTAATGGCAGTGATGTAAAGGGTGAAATTGAATTTAATCACGTAAAATTCGGCTATAACCCGGAGAAGATTATTATAAAAGATTTTTCTGCTAAGATTAAACCGGGCCAAAAAGTTGCGATTGTAGGGCCTACCGGTGCAGGTAAGACCACTATGGTAAATCTTCTTATGCGTTTTTATGAAGTAAACAGCGGTTCCATCAGCATTGACGGTACGCCGATTTCTGAGCTTACACGTGAAAATATTCATGATTTATTCGGTATGGTACTTCAGGATACCTGGTTATTTGAGGGAACCATTCGTGACAACATTGTTTATGGTAAAGAAGGAATCACAGATGAGATATTAGACAAGGTTTGCAAGGCAGCAGGAATTTATCATTTTATCCGTACTCTGCCCAAAGGCTATGATACGGTTTTGAATGATAAGGTGAATTTATCTGCGGGACAGAAGCAGCTGATGACTATTGCAAGAGCCATGGTAGAGAATGCGCCCATGCTTATTTTAGACGAAGCAACCAGTTCCGTAGATACCAGAACGGAAGTATTGATTCAGGAAGCTATGGACCGTTTAACAGCAGGCAGAACCTCCTTTGTCATTGCGCACAGGCTTTCCACGATTCGCAATGCAGACATGATTCTTGTAATGAAGGATGGTGACGTAATCGAAAGCGGTAATCATGATGAATTGATGAAGCAGGACGGTTTCTATGCAGAGTTGTATAACAGCCAGTTTGAAAAGGCGAGCTAAGAAATTTGATTTGTGGCAGGTATATTTGCGTATAGGGCAATCGGACCGGAAGCTGTAAGTAACAGGATTTTGCCAAGCAGACATAAAAGCAAAAAAGCAGCACTACTAATAATATAATAAATTGCAACTGCTTTACGTTTTTAAATGGAAGGAAACAAATCCAAGGATGCTTATATCCTTTTTTCTGCGTAATACTGTAAAAGGCATCCCCGGCTATTGGAAGGGAAACGGGGGATAAAATGGATGTTATTAATAAATGCGAAATATATAAGTAAGAAAAACCATAAAAGTATAATGTAAAAAAGATATAGAGGAGGCGAAAATATGTTTGAAGCATGTAAGTACTTATTTGGGTTATTATGTCATAAGATGTGGTGAAAATGGAAAAGTATATTTCGTAGATACCGCGGATTCAGAGCCCTAAGCATTAAAGAAGGAACCTTAAAAAGGTTCCTTTTAAAATTCTTTATTCTTCATATGCATCAATCAATATGGGGTTTTCAAAGCCCTTCCAACCGAAGTCCGGTGTTTTGTCGCATATCAAAAATAAAAGTACGCAATACAAAGGTTTGCAGAATACTGACAAAACGGATAACGTCATAGCCGAATCCTTAAATCCGTATGTGAGCAATAAATCATAGTATTTACGCCATTTAAACAATGCAAATGAGCCGCCGATGATAATGCTGCGAAGGTTTCCGATTAAAGGAAGCAAGGATAATATTAAACTGATCATCGGTTTAAAAACATCCAGAGCAATATAAATCCAGGCAATGGTATCTCGTTTATCGGTTTTAATCCAGTTTAGGACATTAAACTCTTTAAGAGGCAATGAAAACTCAAGAAAATGGGAACCGTAAGGAAGAAAAACAATCCATGGCCGGGGATAACCCGCGTGTGTTCCTATAATAAATAATGCAATCGGTCGCATTATGTTATATAGAATACCAGAGAGTATTTTTGAAGCAACAAAAATAACAAAAATAGTAATGTAGATAATAAATTTTGTAAAATCAGGATGATTTGTCATCTCTTCCAGGCTGGAAGATCCGGCAACATCACCGATTGTTTCAAGAACATCTCCTATGAGATAAATAAGTGCATAATATATTAGAGTCAAAATTATCCTCCGAAAAGACCCTGCGGTTTACGCAGGGCCCAAAATATTTTTAATTAAGCATAATAATCCGGTTCTCTGTTCATTATCATATATGAACAAACAATCATAATGATAGGAAAGAAAATGTTAAGAATAGAAAGTAACATTGCGTTCTGTTCCATACCATAGGTAATCAAAATATCGTAGTTCGTTCTCCATATGATGCCATATACAATTGCTACATATGCAAAAATATACACGAAGTAGATAAGTGTACCAAGTACAGGAATCATGGCAAGAAATGCTACAGGAAACAAAAGTACGATATAAACACCGGTTGCAATCAATATAGTCCAGAATGCTTTTGTACGGTCGTCCCAACGAATCCAGTTAAATAAATTAAACTCACGGGGAGATAATTTTAACTGTATCCAGAAGTTGCCATAAGGAACAAAAGTCAGCCACGCATTGGATATTCCCTGATTCTTAGCCATTTTGTAGAAAGGCACGCACATTACAATCCAAATAGCAATGAAAAGCAGGAACATAACTCCCAAAATCAATACAACTGTCCCAATACCCAAACCTGCAGCAAGAGCCTCTGTGTCATAAGATGCTGAATAAGAATTCATAGTAAAACTCCTCTCTTAAAAAAATTAATCCTGCTCACGGTACATGTAATAATTTCCTTTGCCATATTCAGGAGGGTTTTTACATGAAAATACCGTAAACAACATAAACAACAAAGGAATAAAAAGAGATACAATGGATACCCACATTGCATTGTTCTTCTGTCCAAATGTCACTAAAAGATCATAGTACATACGCCATTTAAAGAGATTAATGGCAATCAGTAAAATAGTACCGCCAAAAGTTGCAATAAAAGGACCAACAATAGGAATACCTGCGGTACAGGTTGCAATAAAACCAACTACGCCGGAACCGATTAAAATCATACAGAGATAAATCAGAGCCATTATATCACGGCGTTTTGTTTTAATCCAGTTGAAAATATTAAATTCGCGAATCGGTAAAATAAATGTTAAATAATCGTTTGTATAAGGAAAGAAAGCCATCCAGGCATGCTTATAACCGGCTTTTCTGGCCATAATAAAAAGAGGAATGGACTGGAGCAGATAATATGCTACCGTTCCTAAAAATCCAAGAATGGAAACAATAATCGAAATGAGTGCACCTATGCCGCTAAAAGCCAGAGTACCGATACCGAAAAGGGCATATATTATCTCTTCGATACTGGATACATCACTACTGAGTTGTTGTAAATCAAGATTTTCCATGAGAATATCCTTTCCTATGTAATTGTGAAAATTTTATAAAAATGAATATATCATAAACTGTTATTTTTTGCAATAAAAAAGCACCAACCCCACAGCTCATATGTCTGCAAAACCAGTGCTTAAGTGCGCGATCAGGGGCTCGAACCCTGGACACCCTGATTAAGAGTCAGGTGCTCTACCAACTGAGCTAATCGCGCAAACCATATTATGTCGACGTGTTTTTCTCACGTGCATTGTTGATTATAGTATAGGATTTTTAACTTTGCAAGCTTTTTTTTAAAATTTTTTAAATTTTTTGCAAAAAAGTTGTGAATTGGGCATATATGCAGGGGTTTTTAACAATATGAAGGAGGATTTAGAGTTGAAAAACGCGGTGAAACCTTGCTTTTTTGAGCTGTATGTTCTATAAATAAAGATAACGAATTTTACAAGAAAATGAACATGATTCTTTATTTGGTAAGAAATCTGTGAGAATTATTATGATAGAATGAACAGGGGTGCTCAATGATATTTGAAAGTCATGCACATTACGATGATGATGCTTTTGATGAGGACAGGGAGATACTGATTGAAAGCTTACAGGAAAACAGAATAGAGTATGTCATTAATGTGGGCGCCAGTATGGAATCTACGGAGCGGACCTATGAATTGGCAAAGAAGTATCCTTTTATCTATGCGGCGGTAGGTGTGCATCCTTCGGACACCCTGCCTCTGACGGAAAAAGATATGGATCGCCTAAAAGAACTGGCAACAGATGAGAAGGTGGTTGCCATCGGTGAAATCGGTTTGGATTATTATTGGGACGAGCCCCGTAGGGAGATTCAGAAGAAATGGTTTAAACGACAGATTGAACTTGCCGGGGAAGTGGATTTGCCGATTATCATTCACTCCAGAGAAGCGGCTAAGGATACATTGGATATTTTACACGAACTTGATACCGGAGGCTATCATGGTGTCATGCATTGCTTTTCCTATTCACCGGAGATTGCCAAAGAAGTGGTGAAGATGGGTTTTTATATCGGTGTGGGAGGCGTCTGCACTTATAAAAATGCTAAGAAGTTAGTGGAAGTGGTGAAAGAAATTCCGTTAGAGCATATTTTATTGGAAACAGATTGTCCGTATTTAACACCGACGCCTTATCGCGGAAAGCGCAATTCATCATTGTACCTTCCTTATGTGGTAGAGAAGATTGCGGAAATCAAAGGTGTTACAACAGAAGAAGTAGAACGAGTAACTTATGAGAATGCAATGAAGTTGTTCTTGAAATAAATAAATATAATTATATACCTTAAATGCAAAAAATAATAGTATTGCAAGCAACCCAAAATATTAAAAGGCTGTATTGCGACAATTCCGTCGCATATAGCCAAGATAAATTCATTTCATAAAGTAAATGTTCGGGAGGACATATAAATATATTCATAAGTGGGTGCTTTCAAGCCGCCGGTACCTAGGTTCTGTTCTTTAGAACCTTATGTACCGCTGTGTGCGCTGAGCAGCGAGAGCGTGCCCCCGTTGAATTATTTATATGCCAAACCGAACTACATACGAGAGGAAAATTTATGGCATATTTAGGAAATCCCGGCAATACAGCCACAGTCTTAAATAAACACGGGTTTCATTTTCAGAAGAAGTTTGGACAGAACTTCCTGATTGACACCCATATTTTAGAAAAAATCATAGACAGTGCAGAGATTACAGGGGACGATTGTGTTCTGGAAATCGGTCCCGGCATCGGAACCATGACCCAGTATCTGGCGGAGCGTGCCAGGGAGGTCATTGCCGTAGAAATTGACAAAGCGTTGATACCCATTTTGGAGGATACTTTGTCTGAGTATGACAATGTAACCGTCATCAATGAGGATGTTTTAAAAGTTGACATTGCCAAGTTGGTGGAAGAACATAATAACAACCGTCCCATTAAGGTGGTTGCAAACCTTCCTTACTATATTACAACCCCCATTGTTATGGGCTTGCTTGAGAGTCATGTGCCCTTAGACAGCATTACCATTATGGTGCAGAAGGAAGTGGCAGAGCGTATGCAGGTAGGTCCCGGCACCAAGGATTATGGTGCTCTTTCCCTGGCGGTAGCCTACTATTGCAAGGCAGAAGTGGTAACCATCGTATCGCCCAATTGTTTTATTCCCAAGCCCAATGTGGCAAGTGCGGTTATCCGCTTAAAAGTGTATGATAATCCGCCTGTTACCGTGGAGGATGAAGCTTTTATGTTCCGCATTATCCGGGCGTCCTTCCAACAGCGTCGTAAAACGCTGGTGAACGGTCTGACCCATGCGGCGGATTTAAATGTATCCAAGGAACAGGTTTTAGAGGCCTTGGCAGAAATGGGTAAGCCGGAAAGCGTGCGAGGCGAGACTTTTACGCTGGAGGAGTTTGCAAGATTGAGTGATTTATTGATGTAAGATAAATTTCGCTTTTACGAGAAAAAAATATTTTCGGAAGATTGCAAACGATGCTAAAATATAGTAAAATAAATACATGAAATGATTCGAAAGGGCTTGCAAAAATGCATAACCAGAATACAATCTTTAAAGAAAGAAAGAAAGAAAGAAGGAAACTTCCGCCCTGTAGCAGGGGTTTGTTTGGCATGTCCTTTTAGTGTACTCAAAGAAATAAACATAATAGAAA
>CAZYVY010000021.1:0-22523 GCA_964651555.1 uncultured Lachnospiraceae bacterium
TACCCGGAAAGGAGAAAATGAGCAAAAAAGACATTACCCAGAAACACTATTTTGATGACAATGTAAGGTTTGCCGATTTTATGAATGCGGTGTGTTTTCACGGGCGGCAGGTGGTAAAACCGGAGGAACTGGAATCCGTACCGACTGCAGTTTTGAAGGCAGACAGCCGTGTGGTTATAGAGCGGCTCTGCGATGTAGTCAAGAAACAGACCAAAGATGGAACCGTTTATGCCGTTTATGTCATGGAGAATCAGGAAACCGTGGACTACGGCATGCTGGTACGAATCATGACGGAAGAAAGCCTGCTGTATGACAAACAACGAAAGGAAATCATTAAAAGAAACCGAAAGTCCTTACAAATCGACGAACAAAGTGATGAAAACCGGCAGAGCCAAGAATATTCACTGACAGATGGTGAATACTTATCCGGATTCCGTAAGTCTGACCGACTGACTCCCGTATATACCACAGTGATTTACTGGGGTGATAAGGAGTGGGATGCAGCCACATCCTTAAGGGAACTCGTTGATTTCCCGGAGATGGAGAGGGAACTGAAAGCAGAACTGTTGGAGCTTATGCCGGATTATAAGATTCGTGTCTATGACCTGAATAAGGAAACGGATTTCAAGGCATTTCAGACCAATCTTAAGACCGTATTTGAATTTTATTCCCACAAGAATGAGAAGAACAAATTAAGGGATTACATGGACACACATAAGGAAGAGGTAGAGGAACTGGATAATGAAAGTAAATTTTTTCTGGCCACTATGTTAGGGCAGAAGAAATTAGGTAACGAGTTACTGGAACAGAACACAAAGAAGACGGAGGAAAGAAGTATGTGTAAGGCAATTGATGACATGATTGAAGACGGAAGAGAGGAAGGTCGTGCGGAAGCGGCGGCGACCATTGCAGCGTTGAAGAAGGAATTGGAAGAGGCGAAAGAAAAGATTAACGGTAAGGCAATTGATGACATGTTGGAAGAAAGTATGAATGAAGGATTGCGGAAGGGTCGCGAGGAAGCGGAGCAGACTATTGTTCTGTTAAAGAAACAGAGTGAAGAGCAGATTCTTTTGCTAAAGCAGGAGATAGAGCGGCTTCAAAGTTGTTTAGCATTGCAGAAGTGATTGATAGTATAAATCAAAACTTTTCTTGCGGTTTGCCCTTGAGCCTTAGTAAAAACTATGTTATAATCCAATCGATTATGTGTACATAAAATTCTATTTTATAGATTACGGAGGAAATGAAAATGTATTCATTGGAAGAAATCAAATTGGTTGATCCCGAAATTGCCCAGACAATTGTGGACGAGCAGGAAAGACAGAACAGTCACATTGAGTTGATTGCATCTGAAAACTGGGTAAGCAAGGCTGTTATGGCAGCAATGGGAAGTGTGCTTACCAACAAGTATGCAGAAGGATATCCTGCAAAGAGATACTATGGCGGATGTGATTGCGTTGACGTGGTAGAGAATCTTGCAATTGAAAGAGCGAAAGAAGTATTCGGTTGTGATTATGCAAACGTTCAGCCTCATTCAGGTGCACAGGCGAATATGGCAGTGCAGTTTGCTGTATTAAATCCCGGAGATACCATTATGGGTATGAACCTTGACCATGGCGGACACCTTACACACGGAAGCCCGGTTAATATGTCAGGTAAGTACTTCAACGTTGTTCCTTACGGTGTTAACGATGATGGTTTCATCGACTACGATAAATTACGTGAAATCGCTTTGGAATGCAAGCCGAAAATGATTATTGCAGGTGCAAGTGCATATGCAAGAACCATTGATTTCAAGAAGTTCAGAGAAGTGGCAGATGAAGTTGGTGCAGTTCTCATGGTAGACATGGCACACATCGCAGGTCTTGTAGCAGCAGGTCTTCATCCCTCACCCTTCCCTTGGGCAGATGTAGTTACCACAACCACACATAAGACCTTAAGAGGACCTCGTGGCGGTATGATTCTTGCAAATCAGGAAGCTGCCGACAAGTATAACTTCAATAAGGCTATTTTCCCCGGAATTCAGGGTGGTCCCCTTATGCATGTAATCGCTGCTAAGGCTGTTTGCTTCAAGGAAGCATTAAGTGATGATTTCAAAGCATATCAGCAGCAGATTATGAAGAATGCTCAGGCACTTTGCCAGGGTCTTATGAGCAGAGATATTAAGATTGTGTCCGGTGGTACAGACAATCACCTTATGTTGGTTGACCTTACTACTTATGATTTAACAGGTAAGGCAGTGGAGAAGCTTCTTGATCAGGCACACATTACCTGTAATAAGAACACTATCCCCAACGATCCCAAGTCACCTTTCGTAACCAGTGGTGTACGCCTTGGTACTCCCGCTGTTACCAGCCGTGGTATGAAGGAAGATGACATGGACCAGATTGCTGAAGCAATTGCAGCGGTAATCAAGGGTGGTGAGGAGAAAGTTCCTTACGCAAGAGAAATCGTAGACAAGCTTACTGCAAAATATCCCTTAATCTAAGCGGAGAATATAAATGAATTTATTAAAAATAAGTAAGACGGCAAAAAGGGCACCTTTTACAAGGCTTGCCCTTTGTCTGTTGAGTATGGTTTTTGCGTTAACGCTTGCCGGTTGCGGCGAAGGTAAAACCGTTGTGCTTACAACAGGCCTGTCGGAAGATGAAATTTTTAAAATTGAATCAGAAGTATGTACAAGACCGGAAATCATGCTGTATCTGACGAATATGCAAAATGTATATGAGGGTGTATATGGTGAAGGAATCTGGGATACGGACACGGATGGCGTTTCTATTAGGGATTCGTTGAAAGAAACGGTACTTGCACGTATTTCCAGAGTAAAAGTATTAAAACTTTTGGCAAAAGAACAGGGTGTTTCCTTAAATAAAGAGGAAAAGGAGCGCGCCAAAGAAGCAGGAAAAGAGTATTTTGCAACTCTGAGTGATGAAGAAATTGAAATCTTGGGTGTAACGGAAGAACTTGTAATTTCCATGTATGAAGAGTATGCATTGGCAGATAAGGTATATCATTATTTGATTCAGGATGTGAATCCGGAAATCAGCGATGATGATGCCAGAACCATTACGGTGTCTCATATTTTAATTCGAACCTTTCATGTGGATTTGAACGGACAGGTCAAGCCTTATTCAGATGCGGCAAAAGCGGAGGCGTATCAGCGTGCCAAAGAAATCCTACAGCTTGCCAGAGACGGAGAGGATTTTGAACAACTGGTCTTGACTTATAATGAAGATACCAAGGGTAGTCTTTCTTTTCGTAAAGGACAAATGCCCATAGCTTATGAAGAAGCGGCATTTAACCTGGCTACAGACGAAATCAGCCAAATTGTGGAAACGGAGTATGGTTATTATATCATCAAATGTACCAATACATTTAACCGGGAAGAAACAGATGCCAATAAGATTATTATCTTAGGGGAACAGAAGGAGGCTGCATTTCAGGCAGTATACGAAGAGTTTCTTGGAACACTTACCGGAAACCTGAACCGAAAGGAATGGGATGCAGTAACTTTGATTGAAAATCCCAATGTGACTACAGATAGTTTCTTTACGATTTATGAGAAACACTTTGTTGCAGAGAAATAAAAAACGTGTATTTGCCTCAAACAATGGATTGGTTTCTGAAGGGTTAAAAAAATAATAAAATGCGAAAAAACGCTGATATACTACCTATATCAGGGTTGTGAAGTGCTTGACAGCTCTTCACAACCCTTTTTTTATTATTCATATGGAGGTTAAATGATTATGAAAAAACATATTATGGTCTTATTTGTGTGCGTGCTGTTGCTGTTTGCGATGGTTGGATGTACAAAAAGTGAAAGTGTTACTGAAGAGATGTCGTCTGAAACGGAAAACAGTGCAGAACTATCGTCTGAAACGGAAAACAATGCAGAACTATCGGAAAAAAATTGTAAACCGGAACAGGAAACCGAAGAAATTAAAGTGTTGTTAAGCGAGAAAGAGCTTTACGACGGAAAAACAATAGGGACAGTGACATATGAGTATGACGAAAGAGGAAACTGTATAAAGAAAACAGATTCAGATGGTTCAAGTATCGAATATTTATATGATGAAAATGATTTATGTATAAAGGAAACTCATAGAACGGATTGGTATAAAGAGACTGCGGAGTATGAATATGATGAGGATGGGGATTTGTTAAAAGAAAGTTTGTTTTGGTATGGCGAATTAGAAGCATCAGAGGTTGTAATTTATGAATATACGTATATTAGCGTCATAAAGTAAAAATATAGTGTTTCCGAAATACACAATCTAAATTATGATATAAATGTGAATTATTAGCACTCGGCTTTGTCGAGTGCTAATTTTGTATTGACTTTTCTTTTTTCAGGGATTACAATGATACCTGATGATAAGTTTTGTCTTGTGCACAAAGATAAAAAAGAAGACTTTTACAAAAGAACGAAACAAGAATGAATGAAAGGAAGTAAGAAATACAATGGTAGCAAAAAAAGGTAGTTTGTCAATAAACAGTGAAAATATTTTTCCGATTATTAAGAAGTGGCTTTATTCAGATCATGATATTTTTATGAGGGAATTGATTTCTAACGGATGTGATGCCATCACAAAATTAAAGAAACTTGATATGATGGGTGAATATACCTTGGAAGATGATTACAAGGCTAAAATTAGTGTAATCGCAAATCCGGAGGCTAAGACTTTGGCGTTTATCGATAATGGTCTTGGGATGACAGCGGATGAGGTAGAAGAGTACATTAATCAGATTGCTTTTTCAGGAGCCACAGATTTTATCGAAAAATATAAAGATAAAACCGATGATGACCAGATTATCGGTCATTTTGGTCTTGGTTTTTATTCTGCATTTATGGTAGCGGATAAGGTTACAATTGATACCTTATCGTACAAAGATGATGCCAAAGCCGTACATTGGGAATGTGACGGCGGTACGGAATTTGCCATGGAAGATGGTAGCAAAGAAGGTGTCGGGACTACCATTACCCTGTATTTAAACGAAGACTGTTACGAATTCTGTAATGAGTATCGTGCAAGAGAAATCATTAAGAAGTATTGTTCTTTTATGCCCACTGAAATTTATTTGAGTAAGGCAAATTCTTCCGAGACTCAAATGATTAAAGCAGATGAATTGCTTGAAAATGATGTCATTGTGGAAACTATTGCGCCCGAAAAGGATGGTGATGACACCAAGCTTAAAATCAATAAACGTCCTGAATTATTAAATGATACCACACCTTTGTGGACAAAGAATCCTTCTGAATGTGAAAAAGAAGACTATTTGGCATTTTATCGTAAGGTATTCAATGATTACAAAGAGCCTTTGTTCTGGATTCATTTAAATATGGATTATCCTTTTAACTTAAAAGGTATTTTGTATTTCCCTAAAATCAATACGGAGTATGAGTCTATTGAGGGAACCATTAAGTTATATAATAACCAGGTATTTATTGCGGATAATATCAAAGAAGTAATTCCTGAGTTCCTTTTACTCTTAAAAGGTGTAATTGACTGTCCCGATTTACCTCTTAACGTATCCAGAAGTGCATTACAGAATGATGGATTTGTGAAGAAAATTTCAGACTATATTACCAAGAAAGTTGCTGATAAACTTTCCGGTATGTGCAAGACTCAGAAAGAAGAGTATGAAAAGTACTGGGATGACATTAGTCCGTTTATCAAATTTGGTTGCTTAAAGGATGATAAGTTCTGTGAAAAGATGACAGATTATATTCTCTTCAAGAATTTAGACGATATTTACATGACTTTGCCGGAATGTTTAGAGGTAAAACCTATCGATGTAGAGGAAGAAAACGTTACTGATGAAAACGGCGAAAAGATTGAGGCCGAAATTGTTAATGATGAGCCGGTAGAAGCTGAAGTCGAAGAAGAGAAAGGAAAAGTAATTTACTATGTAACGGATATGGTTCAGCAGAGTCAATATGTGAACATGTTCCGCAAAGCCAAAATGGATGCGGTTGTGTTGACTCACAATATTGACCAGCCTTTTATTTCACAGTTGGAAGCGAAGAACGAAGGTATTAAATTCCAAAGAATTGATGCTGATTTGACCGATGCGTTCAAAGCTAAAACTTCAGCTAAAGCTGCTGAAGAATTAAAGGCTAAGGAAGAAGAACTTTCTAAACTTTTCAAGAAAGTGACCAAGCAGGACAACGTAGCAATTAAGCTTGAAAAGTTAAAGAATAAGGATGTTTCTTCCATGATTACATTGTCGGAAGAGAGCCGTCGTATGCAGGACATGATGAAGATGTATGCGGCTTCCGGTATGGATATGGGAATGTTCGGTAAGGAAGGACAGACTCTGGTACTGAATGCGAACAATAAGCTTGTGCAGTATGTGCTGGAACATCAGGATGGAGAAAATGTGTCTTTAATTTGCGAGCAGTTATACGATTTGGCAATGATTCAGCATGCACCCTTGGATGCAGAAAGTATGACCAAGTTTGTAAACCGTACAAACAAAATCATGCTTTTATTAGCACAATAAAAATATGAGTAGCGGGGAAATTTATACAATTTCCCTGCTATATTTTTGTATTGGAAGCAAGGTAAGCGACCGGTATGGCTGTGCAAATAAATTATGTAAATCTCTATATAAAATCGCAGAGAGTTTTATCAAAAAACAACACTTTTTGTCTTGACATCAAAGGGGCAAAAAAGTATACTTCATTAAGGTATGTTTAAATGGAAGAAGAAGGAGAAGAGCAATGGGCGGATTTTTTGGCGTAGCTTCAAAAGAAAGTTGCATTTTCGATTTGTTTTTCGGAATCGATTATCATTCACACCTTGGTACAAGACGTGGTGGTATGGTTCTTTACAGTGAAGAAAAAGGGTTCGACCGGGCAATTCATAATATAGAAAATTCTCCTTTCAGAACGAAATTCGACAAGGATTTTACCACCATGGACGGGCATTTGGGCATTGGTTGTATTTCCGATCATGAACCGCAGCCATTGTTGATTCGTTCCCATCTTGGTAATTATGCTATTACTACTGTAGGCAAGGTTAATAATATCAATTCTTTGGCAGAAGAACTGTTTCGGAGCGGTAAGTCTCACTTTCTTGAGATGAGTGGCGGTGATATTAATCAAACAGAACTTGTTGCTGCTCTTATCAATCAAAAAGAATCCATTGTAGAAGGTATGTTATATGCACAGGAAGTCATAGATGGTTCTATGTCTGTTCTTTTGATGACCAAAGAGGGAATTTATGCCATGCGAGACCGTTATGGACGTACGCCGGTGATTATCGGTAAAAAACCCGGCTCTGTTTGTGCGTCTTTTGAAAATTTTGCTTTTATGCATTTGGGATATTCGGAGTATAAGGAATTAGGTCCGGGCGAAATCGTATACTTTACAGCGGATGAAGTTAAGGCTATGGCTTCGCCTAAGAACGAAATGAAGATTTGTACGTTCTTGTGGGTATATTACGGTTATCCGACAGCAGCTTATGAAGGTGTTAGCGTAGAAGAAATGCGTTACCGTTGTGGTGAGCATATGGCAAGACGTGATAATGTAGATGTGGATTTGGTAGCAGGTGTACCGGATTCCGGCCTTGCACACGCCATTGGATACGCCAATGAGTCAAAGACACCTTTCGCAAGACCTTTTATCAAGTATACACCGACCTGGCCCCGTTCTTTTATGCCTACCAAGCAGGAGCAGCGTAAACTGATAGCTAAAATGAAACTGATTCCGGTAGAACCATTGATTAGGGATAAAAAGTTATTGTTAATTGATGACTCCATTGTGCGGGGAACACAGCTTCGCGAAACCACGGATTTCTTATTTGACAGCGGTGCAAAGGAAGTGCACATCAGACCGGCGTGCCCTCCGATTATTCATGGATGTAAATACTTGAATTTCTCACGTTCCAACTCTGACATGGACTTAATTGCCAGAAAAGTAATTGCGGACAGAGAGAAGGATGTAACACCGGAAGTCCTTGCGGATTACAGTAATCCCGAAAGCAAGAATTATAAGGAAATGGAGCAGTGTATCTGCAAACAGATGAATTTTACCTCATTGTCATATAACCGTTTAGATGATATGATAAAAGCAGTGGGTATTGAGCCTTGTAAATTGTGTACCTACTGTTGGAACGGTAAAGAATAGAAGCAAATCTTTTTATGTATTTTACATGGAAAGACGGTTTGAATAGAAAATTTTCAGATAAAATGATATTTTAGATAGAAAGATATTTTAGGAGGAAGTTATGGGCAAACGTAATGACATTCACAAAGTACTGATTATCGGTTCCGGTCCTATTATCATTGGACAGGCCTGCGAATTCGACTATTCGGGAACACAGGCATGTAAGGCACTTAAGCAGTTGGGATATGAAATTGTATTGGTGAACTCAAACCCCGCTACAATTATGACAGACCCTACCACTGCGGATGTAACTTATATTGAACCCCTCAACGTAGAGAGACTGGAGCAGATTATTGAAAAGGAACGTCCTGACGCATTGCTTCCCAACCTTGGCGGACAGTCCGGCTTGAACCTTTGTTCAGAGCTTGCACAGGCCGGTGTTCTGGATAAATATAATGTAAAAGTAATCGGTGTTCAGGTAGATGCAATCGAAAAGGGTGAAGACCGTATTGCTTTTAAGGAGACCATGAATTCTCTCGGCATTGAAATGGCACGAAGCGAAGTTGCTTACAGTGTAGAGGACGGTCTTCGTATTGCAGATGAATTAGGATATCCCGTTGTGTTAAGACCTGCTTACACCATGGGTGGCGCCGGTGGCGGTTTGGTATATAACGTAGAAGAATTGAAAACCGTTATTGCAAGAGGTCTTCAGGCCAGTCTTGTAGGTCAGGTTCTTGTAGAAGAATCTATTTTAGGCTGGGAAGAATTGGAAGTAGAAGTTGTTCGTGACGCTAAGAATAATATGATCAGCGTATGTTTTATTGAAAACATTGACCCTCTTGGTGTGCACACCGGTGACTCTTTCTGTTCGGCACCTATGTTAACTATTTCAGAATCATTACAGAAGAGATTACAGGAACAGGCATATAAAATTGTAGAAGCCGTAGAAGTTATCGGTGGTACTAACGTACAGTTTGCGCACGATCCTGTATCTGACAGAATTATTGTTATTGAAATTAACCCCAGAACATCACGTTCTTCGGCACTTGCGTCAAAGGCAACAGGTTTTCCCATTGCCCTTGTATCTGCAATGCTTGCATCAGGACTTACTTTGGATGAAATTCCCTGCGGTAAGTACGGCACATTGGACAAGTATGTTCCCGGCGGAGACTATATTGTAATTAAGTTTGCACGTTGGGCTTTTGAAAAGTTCAAAGGTTCAGAAGATAAGCTTGGTACTCAGATGCGTGCCGTAGGCGAGGTTATGAGTATCGGTAAAACTTATAAAGAAGCATTCCAGAAGGCTATTCGCAGTTTGGAAACAGGTCGTTACGGTCTTGGTTTTGCAAAGAACTTCCATGATAAGACCAAAGAACAGTTAATCGAAATGCTCCATACTCCTTCCAGCGAGAGACAGTTTATTATGTACGAAGCACTTCGTAAGGGGGCTACCGTAGAAGAATTATATCAGCTTACTAAGATTAAACACTACTTCCTGGAGCAAATGAAGGAATTGGTGGAGGAAGAAGAAGCACTTATGCAGAAGAAGGGCGAAGTTCCTTCTAAAGAAGCTTTGGAACAGGCTAAGAAAAATGGTTTCTCTGATAAGTATTTGAGCCAGATTCTTGCAGTGCCTGAGGATGATATCAGAAACGCAAGAAAGTCTTACGGTATTACTCAGGCTTGGGAAGGTGTACATGTAAGCGGTACGGAAGACAGAGAATACTTCTATTCAACTTACAATGCACCTGATTTAAGCACAACCAACGAAGAAAAGCCTAAGATTATGATTCTTGGCGGTGGACCAAACCGTATCGGTCAGGGTATTGAGTTTGACTATTGTTGTGTACATGCAGCATTTGCATTACGCGATTTGGGATTCCAGACCATCATTGTAAACTGTAATCCTGAAACCGTATCTACAGATTATGATACCTCTGATAAATTATACTTTGAACCTCTTACATTGGAAGATGTTTTAAGTATTTATGAAAAAGAAAAACCCGTTGGTGTTATTGCGCAGTTCGGTGGTCAGACACCGCTTAACTTAGCAGATGACCTTGAAAGAAACGGTGTTAAAATTCTCGGTACTGCACCTGCTGTTATTGATATGGCAGAAGACAGAGATTTGTTCCGTGCAATGATGGAAAAACTGGAAATTCCCATGCCTGAAGCGGGAATGGCGGTTACGGTTGATGATGCAGTAGAAATTGCAGAAAGAATCGGTTATCCGGTAATGGTTCGTCCTTCCTTCGTATTGGGCGGACGCGGTATGGAAGTGGTATATGATCAGGAAAGCCTTAAGAGTTATATGGCTGCAGCTGTTGGTGTAACCCCTGACAGACCAATCCTTATTGACCGTTTCTTAAAGAATGCAATGGAATGTGAAGCGGATGCAATCAGTGACGGTACACATGCGTTTGTGCCTGCCGTTATGGAGCACATTGAGCTGGCAGGTATCCATTCCGGTGACTCTGCATGTATCCTTCCTTCTATGCATATTTCAGAGAAGAATCTGGAGAAGATTAAAGAATACACCAAGAAGATTGCCGTAGAAATGAATGTACGCGGTCTTATGAACATGCAGTATGCGATTGAAGATGATGTGGTATATGTGCTTGAAGCCAATCCTCGTGCGTCCAGAACCGTGCCTTTGGTATCTAAGGTATGTAATATTCAGATGGTACAGTTGGCAACACAGATTATCACAAGCGAATTAACAGGAAAACCTTCTCCTGTACCTAACTTAAAAGAAAGCAAGTATGATTACTTCGGCGTAAAAGAAGCGGTATTCCCCTTCAATATGTTCTCAGAAGTTGACCCCTTATTAGGGCCTGAAATGCGTTCTACCGGTGAAGTTCTTGGTATCGCAGCTGACTTTGGTGAAGCATACTACAAGGCACAGGAAGCAACACAGAATCCGCTTCCTTTGGAAGGAACGGTTTTAATCAGTGTTAGCAGACAGGATAAGCCTGAAGTTCCTGAGGTTGCAAAAGCATTCCATGAATGTGGATTTAAGATTGTGGCAACAGGCTCAACTTACGATTTGATTGTAGCAAACGGAATTCCTGCAGAAAAGATTAACAAGATGCAGGAAGGCAGACCGAATATCGTAGATGCAATTACCAACAAGCAGATTCAGTTGATTATTAACACTCCCGTCGGTAAGGAAAGATTCTTTGATGACAGTTATGTACGTAAGTCTGCTGTTAAGCATAAAGTTCCTTACATTACAACTATGGCGGCTGCAAAAGCAAGTGCGGCCGGTATTGCGGCTGTGAAGAAGAACGGTAAAATTGCCGTAGATTCTATCCAGCATATTCACAGCACCATTACACAGGAATAAAAGGTTGATATATTAATACGCCCCTGTGTGCTATATTCCTTTGCGGACACGCTTCCGCTCGGATTTGTCACGTAACAGTTCTAAATTCGTGTGATACACTCATTAAGAACTGACGGACAAATAACGGTCCTTGAAGGAATATAGCACACAGGGGCTGTTTTTTATATATACAACAGAGGTGATGTAGTGTGATGATATAATAAGTGAGTTGGTTATGAAGATTGATGGTGGAATAGAGTGTCGATAAAGAATGGTAGATGGAGAATTTAGTAAATAGAGTGGCAATAAGAAACGGTGGTATGAAATTTTAGGAATTTATAAACAGACGTAATATTTTATTAAATTATGCCGATATAATATATACGAATATTAAAGGCCTAAAGTATTTAGTAAGTCACCACGGATGGTACGGTTAGAAAGAAGGAAGCTTTCAAGTCGTATCATTTTTGTTTTATAACAGACAGGGAGGGAACGGAATAAGGCAGTGACTCAATGAGAAAGGAAGAATATTGCGAATTGAATCCAGCGTAATAGGAATGGAGTCCGCCCGAAGATATCAGTCTTCGAGAACACAAAGTACCCGTTTTGTACTGAAGGATTACAGTGATGAGCGGGCAGAGAGCAATATGTATATGTCGGAAGAAAGTATCGGTACCGGTGATGCAGAGGAAGAACTTAAGAATCAGACGGAGAAGACAACCGATAGTGCAGTGACTGATTGGGAGGAGAGAATCGGGACACTAAAGCGAAATAATATTTGTATCCGGGAATCTGCGGATAGCACCGTTGCACAGTTCCGTTATTATACTACCCGTTACATATTTATGCTCTTATTTGGAGATGAGGCAAAGAAGTTTTTTGATGATGAACCGGTGATAAAAGGTACAGATGTGCAGCAAATACAACAACCTGCTACTTTGGAACTCACTCCGATGAAACAGGTTTCTTTTACCAGCGAAAGCTATTATGAGGAAACCGAAAATGTACTTTTTAAATCCAAGGGTAAGGTTACCACTGCGGATGGCAGGGAGATTACCTTTAACGTTGATGTGGGGATGAGCAGAAGCTTTCAGGAGTATTACAAAGAAGAATACGATATTGCCGCGTTTCAACGGGTGTGTGACCCGTTGGTCATTAACTTGGGAAACAATGTGGCAGAATTAAGCGACCAAAAGTTTTTCTTTGATATTGATGCAGATGGTGAGATTGATGAAATCGCTGAACTTGCAGAAGGAAGCGGTTATCTGGCATTGGATAAAAACAATGACGGAAAGATTAATGATGGCAGTGAATTGTTTGGTCCGCAGTCCGGAGACGGATTTGCAGATTTGTCAGAGTATGATGAAGACGGCAACGGTTGGATTGATGAGAATGATTCCGTTTGGAACAAATTGAAAATATGGTGCCGGAACGAAAATGGAGAAGATGAGTTATACACGCTTGCAGAGAAAGGGGTAGGTGCTCTTTGTCTGCAGAAGGCAGCAACCGATTTTTCGTTGAAGGATACGGAGAATAATGACAAAGGGTATATTCGCAGTACCGGCATATTTTTATATGAAAACGGTAATGTGGGTACCATGCAACATTTAGATCTGGTGCAGTAATGATTGAAAAGAAGGGATGTGTTCAGACGCATTCCTTCTTTTGATTTCAGCCCCAATATCCCCAAAATACCACTTTCAAGACCTACCAA
Organism: uncultured Lachnospiraceae bacterium; assembly: GCA_964651555.1. Lineage (GTDB taxonomy): Bacteria > Bacillota > Clostridia > Lachnospirales > Lachnospiraceae > UBA3766. The sequence continues at coordinate 13,147 of CAZYVY010000021.1, forward strand.
TGACAGAAATCTGATATAAATTCAAAAAAAGAATAAAAATCTGCTAATTTTGTGCAAAAATAATAAAAAAATCATTGATTTTTACTAAAAATTAGTTATAATAACAATATGAAGTGAATGGGGAATGAATTCTACATGCGCAGGATAAGTTAGGGGTAAGTTACCTGTGGATATGTGGGATTTGTAAAAGGGAAGTGCTTTCTGCTATGGGGATGGCAAATAAAGACGAGTACATAAACCGTAATAATGCATTGGGATGGTTACAAAAGTAAAAGGCATTTACGGGAAAGAGTACCTTTTACAGAGAAAAAACTTTTAATAAAAAAGACAGTGCATGGAATTGAAAGGGAGTTCGGCGTACTGTTTTTTTTATGCGTATAGAATAGGAGTAAACAGATGAAAGAAGAACAGCAGAAGCTACGTGAAATGTTTGATGAACAGATGTGTAAGGATTATTGTTGCAGTCCGGAAGAATTACATTCCACGGAGAATATCTATTGTAAAAGAGAATTGTCGAAGGGCAGAAGACGCTTTAAAAAAGATGACGCGATTCTTAAGGTACTTTGCATCAACGGCAAGTGTGTATTTTCCGGCAGGGAGGAAATTCTGGAGAATTGCCGTGAGACATTTAAGGATTTAAATGGTGCGTGGATGTCCCAGTATAAATATCTGTATTGGCTGGATGATTTGCTTCTTGAACACAAATACTTTCTGGAGGATTTGCATCATTATTATCTGCCGTTTGGAAAGGAACTGCTAACGGAGGAAGTGTTGCAAAAGATGCAACAGGAATATGAAATCCGTTGGTATGAGAAGGAAGACATTGAACAGTTCCGGGGCGATGAGCGTTTTGTGCATGCCTATTCTTTCTTGGAGCATGCTCCGGATGTGTTGGGGGTTGCTGCTGTAAAGGATGGTAAAATTCTTGGTATGGCAGGTGCCAGTGCGGATAGTGATGTGATGTGGCAGATTGGTATTGATGTGATGTCGGAAAGTAAAGGATACAACATAGGACCTTTTATTACCATTTTACTGAAGAGGGAGATTATAAAAAGGGGAAGGCTTCCCTATTACGGTACGGTGGAAAGCCATATCCAGTCCCAGAAAGTAGCCATAAAGTCGGGTTTTCTGCCGTATTGGGCAGAGATTAACAGCGCACCGTTACCGGAAGAACGTATATAGATACCGGTGTTTGGCAGACTTGTTTTGCACATATAATTCTGATACAATGTTCAATTAGAGTGCATTGATGTAACCGTCAAAACAGTCCGGTTACATCTTATCATAAAAAAGAAAAGGAGGACGTGCATTGTGCACGTATAAAGTATTATGGCAGATTGTTCACATGATTGCGGAAGCTGCAGTCAAAGTTGTTCCGAAAGAGATCCTAAGAGCTTTCTTGAAAAGCCCCATGAGTTATCTCAGATTAAAAAAGTAATCGGTGTTGTCAGCGGTAAGGGTGGTGTAGGTAAATCCTTGGTAACTTCCATGCTGGCAGTATCCATGCAGAGAGAGGGCTATAAAACCGGTATTTTGGATGCGGATATTACAGGTCCTTCTATTCCTAAGGTATTCGGCGTAACCGAAAAGGCATATGGAGATGAAGAAGGAATCCAGCCTGTAAAAACCCAGAAGGATATTGATATCATGTCCATCAATCTTTTATTGCCCGATGAAACCGACCCTGTTATCTGGAGGGGGCCTGTTATTGCCGGTACCGTAAAACAGTTCTGGACCGATGTAATCTGGGGCGAGAAGGATTATCTTTTTGTAGATATGCCTCCCGGAACAGGGGATGTTCCTCTGACTGTATTCCAGTCCCTTCCTGTGGATGGAATCATTATCGTGGCATCACCCCAGGAGCTGGTATCCATGATTGTGGAAAAGGCAGTAAAAATGGCAACATTGATGCGAATCCCTGTGCTTGGTATTGTTGAGAATATGTCATATTTCGTATGTCCCAACTGTAACGAGAAGCATTATATTTACGGCGAGAGCCATATCGAAGAGATTGCAGCAGAATATGGTATCAAAAATGTAGCTAAGATTCCTATGGATGGAAATCTTGCAGCTGCATGTGATGCGGGTATGATTGAGTTGTACAAGGGCGAGTGGCTTAAGGATATGACGGAGATGTTGAAGACTGTGTAATGAATCAGAATTCTGCCGGCGGAGAAAACGTCGGCAGAATAAAGGGGAACAGAGTTGAGAGTTATAGTTTGTGAAGATAATGCGATTTTGTGCAATACATATTGTACATTTGTTAGGGAATTCTTTGAAAAGGAAACCAATGAAGAAGCAGAAGTTGTAGGGTATTTGTCAGGGGAAGAAGTACTGGAAGATACCGGAGATAAAGATATTGTGTTTATGGATGTAGAACTACCGGGAGCCAATGGTATAGAGATTAGCTATAAGTTAAAAGAACAGAATCCGAAGACCATTATCTTTATTGTAACTGCATATGAGCAATACAATGATGATGCATTTCGCGTGCATGCATTTCGATTTATCGTAAAAGAAATTGAAGTCGAGAGAATGTATAGAAATATGAGAGAGGCATTACAATATTATTATACAGCCTGTGGTAAGATTGCTTTGACAGAGAAGAAGGTAGTTCATTCAAAGTATAAAGCAGATATTATCCTGGTGGAGGCAAGAGAACATGGTGTGGTTGTACATACAACAGAAGGATGGGAATACAGAATAACCACATCTATGAAAGAAATGCAGGAAGAATTGAAGCAGGGATGTTTTATTCAGCCGCACAGAGGATATATTGTGAATATGCATTATATTTCAAAGTATAATAAAAAAGAAATATACTTTGAGAATTGCGAAGCTGTTGCGCTGATTGCAAGGATGAATTATAAAAGTTTTAAAAAGAAGTATGACGCATTTCTGAAGATTATGAATGCGGAGCAGTCGTATTAGTAATTAAATACATAGTAAAGAGAAAACCGATGCAGAAGGGTGCATCGGTTTTTGCTTTGTAAAGTAGTGAATTTAGTGCTGATTTATCGTTTATTGTGACGAAAAGTGACAATTCACGCTGAAAAAACGACAGTTCACGCAAACCTACTTGTTTTTTGAGACTAAAAAAGTTACAATAGCACAAACATCAAAAATATTATGATGAGGGCAAACCTGCCGAAAGGTAGGGACGCAAAGCAGGAAGCCGTAAAAGGGTTATTGGTAGTGAAATAATCACAGGTGGTTCGGTTGCAATCAAAGAAGTTTTCTTTGGTTGCTTTTTTATTGTAAAGAAGAGGAGTTAGTTATGAAGCTTGGATTAAAGAAATTGATATGGATGATATGTTATATTGTTCCAATGATGTTCATTATGTCCGCTTGTGCAGAGAACGAAGAAGTACAGGAAGAAGTGGTTATAGCAGAACCGAGAGTATATTTGGATGGGTATGAAGTTGTTTTGGAGGATACCAGTATTACAACTGCTGACGGTAAAACATTATCTCTTGGAGCAGATGAAACATATACTCCGGTTGCGGTGACAAAAGAACAGCTTGAGGAAAGAATTGCTGAACTGAAGGAAAAGTATCCTAATTTTTCAGATAGAGGTTTGGCTGCATTATTAGTAGCGAATGCTTCCTATATGGAGCCGGAAGTATTTACGGAATATGTGGAAACTTATTTTGGGGATTCGTACAAATTGATGATGAGATGCAGAGAATATCAGGAAGAGAAATATAATCGTTTCATGGAAAATAGGAGTAACAATTATAGGTTTGGTGAGTATGATTCTTTGATCAAATTGGATGAGTTATATTTCGATGAATATTTAATTGCAAATGCATTTACATGGGAGAAGTGCATTGCAGATGCAATATACAAATCCTCTGAGGAAATTGAAGATTTAGAGGGCTTTATCTTTGTATATGATTATTTAACTTATCGGGAAGTCGATGAATTAGTCTTTATGCATGGAGAACCACGCGTAGAAGGGAACGGGTTAATATTTCAGGAATATGTTATTGATGTAATGATTGCAATACTTATGAGTTGCTATTATGATGACAGGACACCGCCGCAAATTGAATATTTTGAAGGAGAAAATAGTACATATTTTTATGACATTTCATTTGAAGTATCTGAACGTAGATTTTATTACAGAACAGAGTTGGAGAGATTGCTTGTAGATGAAGTGAATCTTGTTTTGAATACATATTATAGTGAAATGGAAGAAGTTGATGAAAGATAGGTAGGAGTTGGAGCAAAGAAATTATGAAGAAAAAGATTTTTATACCGGTCTTGTTAGTGATATTAATAATAGCTATATTGTTTTTGTGCCGCTGTGATTCAAGGGAAGAATACGTTTCTATTCCGGTGCCGGATGAGTCAAATATAGTGATAGATGAAGTTACATTGGAGCAGATTGAAGAAAGAGCCAGAGAACTGGAATCAAAATATACAAGTGTTATATGTTTGGAATATGAGGATTTTTATAGCCTCTTAGTTGCTACAAACTATGATTACTTAAGTGAAGAAGCCAGACAACAATGGAATAAAGAATATGACAATTATACAGGAAAAGTGGCTGCATGTAAGGATTATTGCATTTGGTCATATTTTTTCTGGGATTTTCAGTATCAAGTTAATCGAGGAAGAAAAGATACTGGTTTTTATAAATGTCCACGTTTTCCTGAATTATTTTTTGATGATGATTTGATTGCGCAGGCAGAGTTTTTGGAAAGGCAATTGTATAATTATATTTATGTCCAGGATGAAGCGGCTATTTATAATATTACAACATATCTTTTTTCTGAAACACATCCTAATGCAACCGAATTTGCACCTTTGCATTATAAGGGTGAAATAATGCAAGGAAGTGCAGGATATTGTATGAATACTATTATTGTGAGAATGTTTTGTGAAACAATAAGTCGTGATGGCGAGGAAATTGAAGGATATTCACAATTCTATCTTTCTAAAATTCCTTATCCGAGCATATATTCATTATAAAGGGAGAGAACATTAAATGGGCACAATATTTAACGAATTAGATGATAACTATATAGAATATTCTATGTTTTTTAATGTGTTTATCTATCTATTGGGTACATCCAAAGCTCAAAATGTAAAAGAAAACATAGGCAATGGAGAACGGACAATAGAACAAATCATGAATGAAATAGAGATAGCATTGGGTAATAGTGAGATTAAAAAAAATAGCTATTTCGGAAATTTATACGGACTTGTAAATAAAATACTAGAGGAACATAAAAATTGGAATAATATAATATATAAAGATGCAGTATGGGAAATTGGCGATGAGGAAAAACGTGTAATTAATGCCGCTGTGTTCCAAACGATTGATAATATAAACTATGTGGTTTTTCAAGGAACATGCGATCAGGAATGGCTTGATAATGGAGAAGCGTTGGCTAGTGAGTCATCACCGCAACAAGAATTGGCTGTGGACTATTTTAATCAATTGGTTCAGAGTAATAATTGGACATCAGCAGATACTATTATTGTAACAGGCCATTCTAAAGGTGGTAATAAAGCGCAATATGTAACATTATATTCTGAAAATACTACATTAATTGATTATTGTATATCGATTGATGGACAAGGATTTTCTAATTCAGAGGAATCATATTATTATGAAAAACATAGTGAGGAAGAACGGCAAAATAGCATAGAAAAGATGTATTCTATTAATGGTGAATTTGATTATGTGCATGGATTAGGAAATGTAATTATTCCTGAATCACAAACGGTTTATCTTGGTTTAGACGATAATGAATTCAGCAAAAATATTATGGAAGTGGGTCATTTTATAGAATGGCTATATTATCGTGATGGAGATTTTCAGGGGACCATAAATGAGGTGGCAGAGGAATCCTTATTTTCGTCATTAGTATCAGAAGTCTCTAAACGATTGATGGATATGGATGAAAGTGAGATAGAGCATGTGGCTAATGCCGTTATGCAAGTTGCAGAAATAATGACGGGTGGGGAAGTAACAGATTTTATCGGAAATACAGCAAGCCGTGAAAATCTCGAAAAAGGTATTGCATATGCTTTGCCTATTGTTATGGAAGCTATGTTTGAGACCGATGCTGGCAAGGAAGTTATTCAGACTGTTTTTAGTAATACAACAAAAACTTTAGCTCAAAAAGCATTTTATTTGTTAGTATTGTCTTCAACAACGATTGTTTGCGCAGCAGGAGGAGTAACACCTACTAGGAATTATAAAGTACAAGAGTCAAAAATGTTAGTATCAGATTGTTTTGAATTAGCTCAGTTTTGCATTTCGGGAATTGGTGGTAAATACGTATATGAGCAGATTGAAAATAATTTTCTAGTGAAATTTAGTGGAAGCGAAGGTTTAGGTGAGCTTATTTGGGAATTTGCAATTGATTTTTTTGCAAATTTGCAATGGCACTATGATGAGAATTCTTTTTATGGAAGTCCTAATGTTGATAGGATATATACTGCATTAATAAATAAAAATATTATTTACGCTCGTCAAGGAAATGATATTATTATCGGAGATAAAAATAACGAATTTCTTTATGGAGGTTCCGGCGTAGATGAAATTTATGGTGGTTCCGGTAATGATGCATTATATGGTGAAAAACACAGTGATCTTTTATCTGGCGAAGATGGTGATGATACACTTTCGGGTGGATCTTCTAAGGACTTTTTGTTTGGAGGTATAGGAAATGATTCGCTGGATGGAGATTCGGCCTCAGATTATTTATCTGGTGGTGCTGGAAATGACCAGTTAACTGGTGGAGTTGGCAACGACATTTTACGTGGTGGATGCGGAAGTGATACATATTATATAGAAGCTCATCATGGTAATGATATTATTATTAGTCAGGGTGATTCTAAGCAGAAAGTGGATACGGACATAATACAATTTGGAGAAGGAATTAGTTCGCAGGATATTTTACTTCAAAGATATAAAACAGATTTACTGATTGTCAATGCCCGAACAGGACAGACAACAACAGTAAAGAATGTTTTCATTACCGATACCAATGAGGAAAGCATAAATTATACAAAGGAAGAACTCTTTCAAGGAGCAGAAGATTTACAATTATCGGAGAGTTTGAAAGAGTTATTAAATGGAGATATCAGTAAAGGCAAATATCTTCTTCCTAATATCAAATTTTCTGATGGTACTGTATGGGGAATGTCAGAAATTTTGGGAAAGGTATACGTCGGAGGTACAGGAGAGGGAGATGTGCTAATCGGTATTGACAGTGTTGGAAATTATTACAGTGCTGACGAAGAATTTAAGGCGGGAGCTGGCGAAGATATTATCCATGGAGAGAATGGAGATGATATCATTTACGGAGAAGACGGAGATGATATTGCTCATGGTGGAATTGGCAATGATATCTTAGATGGTGGAACCGGAGAAGACCATTTACATGGTAATGAAGGAAACGATACTTTATATGGTAAGCACGGAGATGACAGATTGTGGGGGGATTCCGGTAATGACATCTTAGATGGCGGAGTTGGTAATGATATCTTAGATGGTGGTACAGGGAATGATACGTTAATAGGTGGAAGTGGCTGGGACTTTTTGGAAGGCGGAACCGGTAGTAATACGTATGTGATTTCTGCACTTTCCGGAAATGATATCATTTGTTTGAATGGAAGCGAAGGACCTAATACATATAATAGAATTGTTTTTGATGATAGTGTGAATAAAGACGATATTAGCATTATTCGTCATACATGCGGATTTAATTTAGTGAATAATGTAACAGGACAAAAGATTAGTGTGCAGTCTGCCTATGGACATACGCAGAATTTCTCGTGTGAATTTGCAGATGGTACTGTTATTCAGATGGATGATATTAAATTATCAAGAGTATCGAGAGGAATAAGCAGTTCTGACATTGATTTATATGTTATTAAGTCTTGGAATCCTATATTTAGTCAGGAATTCTATGATGAACAGATGCGCAAAGCAAATAAAGAATACCAAAGGGCTAAAACACTTGCAGTACCGCGTGATCCGCTAGTAATTGACATGGACGGAAATGGTTTTGATTTGACTGCCAAAGAAGATGGGGTTTATTTTGACTTGGATGCCAATGAAATGTCAGAGAAAGTTGGCTGGGTAATGTCAAACGATGCTCTTCTTGTTTTGGACAGGGATGCAGATGGTTTTATTTCCGGTGGAGAAGAATTGTTTGGTGATTCTACAGTGTTAGAGGACGGAAGTATAGCAAAGAATGGTTTTGAGGCTTTGCGTGATAAGGATTCTAACGGAGATGGAATCATTGATGGTAAAGATGAGGTATTTTCACAACTGAAAATTTGGAGAGATGAAAATCAGGATGGTGTTTCCGATGCGGAGGAAATGGTATCCTTAGATGAGTGCGGCATTGAAAAGATTAGCTTGAATGCAGAAGAAGTAGATGCTATTGACCAGAAATCAAATGCAACGCTACGTCAACAGGCCGAAGTATATTTTAAGGATGGTAGAGTAAGTAAAATAGGTGAGTTTGTTTTTGATGCAGATTATTTTGATACCAAAGAAGTGGGGGTTGAACCGGAAGATATTGTTATATCTTCATTTGGTAACATGAATTCTCTAAATAAAGCATTGGAAAAAGATGTAACAGGAGAACTTCAGATGTTGCTGGACGCTTTTGTGAAAGCTAAGTCGGAGGATAAGAATGTAATTTGTCAAAAGATTATTTATTATATGTGCGGTGCTGATGTAATTGCAAATGGTTCTCGTGGTACCAGTATGGATGCTAAGAAGCTTCATGTGGTTGAAACTATCATGGGAGAGAACTATGTGGGTGTAGATGGTACCTCGCCTAATTCTGTTGCTGCAGTTGTTTTGAATAATATTTATGATGAGTTTTTTGAGTCCTATTATAACATGCTGAATGAAGCGTTTTGCTTTGGCGAATATATGAATAATTTGTATATTTCCGAAGAAAATGGCAAGACCGTTGTACATACTCAACAGCTGACCGATTTATTGGAGTGGGAAATTGAGAATGGAAGTAATCATGACGTTATGATTGCGGAATTTGGACGTTATTTGTTTAATTTACGAAACCAGCATGGCGTAGAGGGCTATGTTGATTACAAGAATGATTTAGCACAGGTAGATGATCGTTATATTGAACTTGTTGATTCTAATATGCCTGGACTAGTTAATGGTACCGAAGATGATAATACGTTTTCTTTAGGGAACAGTAATGACGTGATTTCTGCTAAGGGTGGTAATGATGATATTAATTCCGGTAACGGTAATGATATTGTTAACGCAGGAGCCGGAAATGATGTTATCAATGTGGGTAATGGAGATGACATTGTATATGGAGAATCAGGAAACGATACCATTATAGCCGGAGATGGAAATGACATGCTAA
>CAZYVY010000021.1:22623-30543 GCA_964651555.1 uncultured Lachnospiraceae bacterium
TACATTGGAGCCGGTGACGGAAATGATACGATTTACAACTGGGATATCACGGAAGATATTGAGAAAGATAAGCTTGTATTCGGAGCCGGGATTCTTGCAGAGGATATAGAGATTACCCGAAGCGGAAACAACATGATATTAACCAATATCCGGAGCGGACAGGTAACCACGGTGAAGGAAGCATACAGAAACGCCGCCCATAAGCTTGTAAACGTGGAGTTTGCGGACGGAACGGTATGGGATGCGTCAGAGATGCTTAAGAGAAAGTACCAGAAGGGAACAGAAGGAGATGATAAGCTTGTAGGTTATGGAAACATTTCGAATTCCTACAGTGAATCGGAACTGTTCAAGGCAGGAGCCGGAGATGACAGAATTGAAGCGGGAAGCGGAAATGATACCATCTATGGAGAATCAGGAAACGATACCATTATAGCCGGAGATGGAAATGACATGCTAATCGGTGGAGCCGGAGATGATTACATGGAGGGTGATTACCATGCAGATACCTACTACATTGGAGCCGGTGACGGAAATGATACGATTTACAACTGGGATATCACGGAAGGTATTGAGAAAGATAAGCTTGTATTCGGAGCCGGGATTCTTGCAGAAGATATTAGTATGAGTCGGAGTGCAAATAATGTAGTTCTTACCAATACAAGCACTGGTCAGGTAACCACAATTAAAGATGCTTACAGAGGAAGCAATTATAGATTATATAATGTGGAATTTGCAGACGAAACAGTTGCTTACATTGATTATAATACAAATTCTTTTGTGATAGAAAAGAAAGAGGAACCGGTTGATGAAGAAGGTTCAGTATTAGAAGCAGTTACTGGTGAGAGTGTAATATCTGAGACAAAAGTTGAACAGATATTGGAAGAACCTGCTATCTTCGAAGCAGAGCCGATGATTGGGGATGCTATATCAATCGAGGTCGAGTCTCCTATAGAAGATGATGTCAGTACACAACCTGTGGAAATACAGATCAAAGAAGCGGAGTTGCTAATTGAGGATTCAGCTCAGATTCTGGAACAGACCTATGATGATGCTACTATGGAAGAAGAGAATGTTCTTGTTTCTGATAATGATGATACTTTGGTGGAAGAAGTGGAGAAAATTCCTGCGACTATCGATGTGGGAATGGAAACTGATAAAATGGCTGAATTAATGGTTCAGACTTTAGTAGAGCCCTCACAGCAGGGAATTGCCCAAACAGAAACCATTACGGAGTTGGAAGTTTTAACCGTATCGGTACAGCTTTGGTCTGCATAGAGAGGAAACAAAAGATAGTATGAAACAAATCAACAGCGGATATATTTGTTTTATGGTAATTGCAAAATATCTGGGAATCAGTGTTCCAAAAGAAACAGAGGAACATTTTTATGAACCGGAGAATGTGGAATACGAGCTGCTTTGTTTGGCAAAGCAGCTCGGTATGAAAGCAAAGGCCGGAAGTTTTAAGTTAAAAAAGCTTGCAAAATTATCAGTTCCGGTGCTTGCCTGCCAAAAAGACGGAGAATATTTTATTATTCTGAATCAGCAAGAAGGAAAATGGAATATTTTGAAACCCTCTATAGGACAACCCCAAAGCATTACTGCTAAGGAATTGGACGAAGCGTGGACCGGTAGGATATTGGTATTTGGCAAGAAGTCAGGTGCAGAAGAGAGTCATACTAAATTTGGATTTCGGTGGTTTATACCTACTATTTTAAAGTTTAAAAAGGAATTTATATCTGTTTTGCTGGCTGCGTTTTTGATTCAGATTATGGGGATTGTAACGCCATTGATGACACAGGTAGTAGTAGATAAAGTATTATCTCATAATGCATTGTCTACGTTATATACCATAGCGATTGGTATATTGATTGTATATGTGTATGAATTGATTATAGGGCTGGCTAAGAATTATCTTTTTGTACATACCACAAACAGGGTGGATGTTATTTTAAGTTCTCGCCTGTTTCGGCATTTATTTGCATTGCCACTGAAGTATTTTGAAACGAGACGTTTAGGTGAAACGGTTGCAAGAGTGCGTGAATTGGATACAATACGTGCATTCCTTACAGGAACTCCACTGTCTTCTTTAATTGATTTAGTTTTTATTATTGTGTATATTGCAGTGTTATTCTTTTATAGTGTGCCATTGACCTTGATTGTTGTAGCGTCTATTCCGTTGTTTGCAATTTTGTCTTTGGTTGTTACGCCTATGTTTCGTAAGCGCCTGGATGAGAAGTTTGAAACCGGAGCCAAAGCTCAGTCTTTTCTGGTAGAATCGGTGAATGGGATTCAGACAGTTAAGTCTTTTGCATTGGAGAAATCCTTTGAAGAGAAGTGGGGAGAATTACAGTCTGATTATGTAAAAGCAGGTTATAAAACATCAATTTTGTCATCGACATCAGGAACATTAGCAGGATTTATTCAGAAAGTAATGGATTTATTCATCCTTGTTGTGGGTGCAAAGGCTGTTTTAAATGGTGATTTTACAATTGGTCAGTTGGTGGCTTTTCGCATGCTGGCAAATCGTGTTAGTGGTCCTGTTTTACGTCTTGTTCAGCTATGGCAGGAATATCAGCAGGCATCATTATCCGTCCGAAGAATCGGTGATATTTTTAATGCACCCATGGAGTATGTAAAGAAGCAAAACATACAGGAACTGCCGACTATACAGGGGAAGATTCGCTTTGAAAAGGTGCGTTTTCGGTATAGTATGGAGGCATCGGACGTTATACACGATATGAGTTTTGAAATTGCTGAAAATAAGATTATTGGATTAGTCGGACGAAGTGGTTCCGGAAAGAGCACAATTTCTAAGTTGATTCAGAGATTATATATTCCGCAGAGCGGACGCATTACCATCGATGGTATGGATTTATCAATGTTAAATCCTGTTCTTTTAAGAAGACAAATAGGTGTTGTATTGCAGGAAAATTTTATGTTCAGTGGAACCGTAGCCGAGAATATATCTATTCATTGTAAAAATGCTTCAATTGATAAAATTATAGAGGTGGCGAAAATTGCAGGGGCTCACGATTTTATTATGGAGCTTCAGGAAGGTTATGATACCATGATTGGTGAGAAGGGTGTCTCACTTTCCGGCGGTCAAAAACAGCGTATTGCTATCGCGAGAGCAATTATTAATAATCCCAAAATTCTGATTTTTGATGAAGCAACTTCGGCATTGGATTATGAGTCAGAAGCTATTATACAGAAGAATTTAAAAGAAATTTGTAAAGACAGAACAGTGTTAATCATTGCGCATAGGCTGTCTACACTTAGAAGCGCGGATGAGATTATTGTTATCGATAAGGGAGAGTTAGTAGAGTACGGTAGTCATGAGACATTGATGAAAAAAGAGGGTCTGTATTCTTATTTATTTCATCAACAGGAACGGGGAGATGTGGAGTGAAAAAATACTTAAATAAGAGTCTCGAGATGAAAGAGAGGCAGCTTAAATACGATTTTTTACCGCCTATGTTGGAAATTATTGAAAAGCCTTCTCATAAGGGTTCAGGAGTTATTATTTGGACGGCTCTTTTATTGGTTATAACGGTTTTTGTTTGGGCATATTTAGGTAAACTGGATATTGTAGTAAATGCATCAGGAGTAATGTTACCGGAAGAGGATATTATTTCAGTGCAGTCGCATTCAAGCGGAGTGGTTGCTGAGATATGTGTTGAAGATGGAGACCGGGTCAAAGCAGGAGATGCAATATTTTGTCTGCAAGGTACTTCAGAGGAAGAGCAATTGGAAGAACTTCGTTATGAACAGAAGATACTACAGGTACAACTGGAAATATATGAAAAGATATATAATGACGAGGATTTAAAGGAAATAGATGTCGAAGGGTATGGAGAATGTTGGTCTGTTGCAGAAGCTCTTTTAAAAGAAAATGATTTATTTCAGAGTCGAGTAAAAGAGTATAGAGCACAAATTGAGGTGGCTGACAGCAAAGCGCAGGCAGAAAGCGCATTAGAAAGCTTACAGTTGGAACGAGAGCTGAGTGTGTTACAGAACATTAGCAATCTGAAGTTACAGATTGTTGAAAATGAAGTGTCTATCATTGAATTAGAGGAGCAAATTGAGAATAGGATAGTTTATGCGCCTATAGATGGTATCATTACTGAAATGCAGTTATCTGCTACCGGGGTTCCTGTAACGAGTACCCAGACGGTGGCATATTTATTGCCTGAGGATGAAGAGATGATTTTTTATGCCTATGTATCTGCAGGTGATATAGACGAAATCAAAGCGGGTGATGTTGTTAATATCCGACTGGCAGCATACACAGATTCGCAGTATGAAATCATGTCGGGAGAAATCATAGAAATAGGTGAAATTTTTGTCAATGTGGATGGTGTGGGTACTGCTTATCCGGTAAGAATCAAAGTGTTGGAAGAAGTGCAACCCGAATATAGGATTGGATTAAATGGTAGTTGTGAAGTAATCGTAGGGCAGAGAACTGTTCTAGAATACTTCTTGGAACCTTTTATACAGGGATTGCAGGAGAGTATGAAGGAGTAGGGAGAATTTGAAAAAACGATGGATAATCATATATTATCCATCGTTTATAAGAGAAAATCGTTTGTCTGAAGGTGGAAATTTTTTGTTATTCTCTGCACCCTCAAATTCTTCCTCGGATGTTTCGTCGCCAGTATATCCCGTTGTTTTGCCATTGCTACATGCGTATAAATTTCAGTGATATTGATGGAACTGTGTCCCAGCATTTCCTGAATGTACCGGATATCCACATCTGCTTCTAAGAGGCTGGTAGCAAAGGTGTGGCGAAACATATGAGGGGTTATGTGCAGGTTTATGGATGCGAGAGAGGAGTATTTTTTTATCATACGGCGGACTGCCTGATCGGAGAGTGGGCGTCCGGATTGGTTTACAAAAAAATAACCGCCATTTTGGATTTCGTAGTAAAAAACTTCGCGGTATTTGTAAAGAATTTGGCAGACGTCATCGTTACCGATTTGAATATGTCTTTCTTTGGAGCCTTTACCATAAATTAAAATGTTTCGACTTATTAAATCAACGTTCGTGTTCTGCAAAGAACATAGTTCTGAAATACGCATTCCGGTAGAAAAAAGCAATTCAATTATTGCGATATCACGTAATGCATTTTTTTGACGATAAGTAGTAGTTTCCAAAGAATATTGCCGATACATTGTAGATAGAAGCGTCTCAATGGTTGTTAATGGAATCGTTTTAGGAAGAATAATTGGCTCACGAAATTTTATTTGCATTTTATAAAAAGGGTTTACTTCAATATAGTCGCGATATTCTAAGTAATGGAAGAAAGCTTTTAATGAGGCAATTTTTCTTTTTACGGTTTTGGGTTTGAAATTAAGATGCAGTGATTTTATATAATCCTCTAATATTCCGCTAGAAATGCTTAATATGTCTAGGTTGGAATTAGTTGTTAAGAACTGTTGTAAATCAATACGATATGCTTTAACTGTTTTAGAGTCAAGACGTTTTTGGTACTGACAGAAATCAAGATATTCGGTAATTGTTATTTGTAAATTCATAGTAGGGTCACTCCTTTTTTGCTTCATTGTAGCAGATTGCTGTTGAAATATGTTTGAAGGAGTGGTGATTTATATAAATAACCTTGTTTTTTATGACGCAAAAAGATAAAATAAAGATGATGAGGGCAAACCTGCCGAAAGGTAGGGACGCAAAGCAGGAAGCCGTAAAAGGGTTATTGGTAGTGAAATAATCACAGGTGGTTCGGTTGCAATCAAAGAAGTTTTCTTTGGTTGCTTTTTTATTGTAAAGAAGAGGAGTTAGTTATGAAGCTTGGATTAAAGAAATTGATATGGATGATATGTTATATTGTTCCAATGATGTTCATTATGTCCGCTTGTGCAGAGAACGAAGAAGTACAGGAAGAAGTGGTTATAGCAGAACCGAGAGTATATTTGGATGGGTATGAAGTTGTTTTGGAGGATACCAGTATTACAACTGCTGACGGTAAAACATTATCTCTTGGAGCAGATGAAACATATACTCCGGTTGCGGTGACAAAAGAACAGCTTGAGGAAAGAATTGCTGAACTGAAGGAAAAGTATCCTAATTTTTCAGATAGAGGTTTGGCTGCATTATTAGTAGCGAATGCTTCCTATATGGAGCCGGAAGTGTTTACGGAATATGTGGAAACTTATTTTGGGGATTTATATTATTTGATGATGGCTAGTAGAGATTATCAGGAAGAAAAGTTTAATCGCTTCCAAGAGAATGTGGACAGTATTCATAAATATGGTGAATATAATTCTTTGATTAAATTGGATGAATTATACTTTGATGAATATTTAATTGCAAATGCAACGGTTTGGGAAACATATTTGACAGATATCATGAGTTTTCCTTCCGGTAAGATACAGGATTATGATTTTTTTATGTGTCTGTATAATTATATGACATATCGGAAAGTGGATGATTTGTTATTTATGAGAGGAGATTTAAGGGTAGAAGGAACGGGTTTGATATTTCAGGAATATGTGATTGATGTAATCATTTCTAACTATATTCTTCATCATAGAGAATTTAAATCAGAATTATTGTCGATCGAAAAATATGAAATGATGGATGAATTATTCGGACGACAGGATTATTACAGAATGAGTTTAGAGAGGCTACTTGTTGATGAGGTAAGTTTGATTCTGAGAGAGTATGCAGACGCAACTTCAGAAAAGGCTGAACAATAGAAAAATAAGCTGAGAAAGAAGAAATGATATGAAGAAAAAATTTGTGATTATATTTTTAATAGTAATTACTGCAATCATCTTAATGATTTTGAGCAAATGTAATACGAAAGAAGAGTATGGTGTAATTCCGGTTCCGGATGAATCACATATAGTGATAGATGAAGTGACTTTGGAACAGATTGAAGAACGGGCAAGAGAGCTGGAGGCTAAGTATTCAGATAATATGGGCATGGAGTATGAAGATTTTTACAGCCTTTTGGTTGGTTCGAACTATGATTATTTAAGTAATGAATCCAGAGGAAAGTGGCAGACTATGCGAGAAAATTACAGTAATATTAACCGTGCACTCGTGGATTATAGTAGTTATGCCTATTTCAACTGGAACTTTTTGTGTTTGATTAAGCAGGGATATAAACCATATGATTATTTTAGATGTCCTCATTTTTCGGAATTGTTTTTTGATGATGACTTGATTGCACAGGCAGATTTTTTAGAACGCCAATTGTTCAATTATGTGTATGAGCAAGATGATAGTGCTATATACAACATTACAGCTTATATTTTATCACATGAGCAACCTATGGTAACTGAGTATGCCCCTCTGCATTGTAAGGGAGAAATAATGCGAGGCAGTGCAGGATATTGTATGAGTAAAGTAATTATACTTTTTTTAAGGCAAACAGTTGATAGATATGAGGATATAGAAGTATATGGTGCAGATATGGGATTGATCCCATATCCGAATATGCCGGGATATTACTAAAAGGAGAATAGGTAAAATGGGCACAATATTTAACGGATTAGATAAATTAAACTCAATAACCGCGATATCCCGCAAGGTGTTTTTTCTGCGAAACGCAGTAGTTTCCAAATAATCTTCTAATATACCGGTAGTGATGCTTAATATGTCTAGGTTGGAATTGGCTTTTAAGAACTGTTGTAAATCAATACGATATGCTTTTATAGTTTTAGAGTCAAGACGTTTTTGGTACTGACAGAAATCAAGATATTCGGTAATTATCATTTGTAAATTCATTGTAGGGTCGTTCCCTTTTGGCTTCATTGTAGCAGATTGCTGTTAAAATATGTTTCTGGAAGTGGTGATTTATATAAATAACCTTGTTTTTTATGGCGCAAAAAGATAAAATAAAAATGATGAGGGCAAACCTGCCGAAAGGTAGGGACGCAAAGCAGGAAGCCGTAAAAG
>CAZYVY010000022.1:0-30078 GCA_964651555.1 uncultured Lachnospiraceae bacterium
CCGCATTCATCCGTTAAACTCCTCTGCCTCTTCGCACAATAGTTTATAATAATCATCACAACGTTTTTGGAATTGTTCACTTTCGCTAAAACGTTTTCGAATTTTCAGAACAGCTTCTTCACAATCCAAATCCCAAGCCTGGCGAACATAATAAAAAGCAGCTCTTTCATAAGCATCAAAAATATATTTTTTTACATTATGATTGTTTTGGGAAAAGTTGCACTCCAACAAAGTTTCATACCCATCCAACATTTGCTGCGATAACCGAATAATATCCAGTTTCCCCATAGCACTTTCTGCATTCAATCGTCTATGATAAAACGCTTTCTTAAAGTAATACCCGCTTTTTACATTTTCAAGGACATCAATCAAAAATTTACCGTCCTCTAAATACTTCATGCCCACCTTATATTGAATCAAATTTCCATCTTTATCGTACAGAACAGAGCGTTTAAAAATCTTATCGTTTACAGCGAGGAAACATGTTGCTACGTTATTTCTCTTTCCTAAAACACCACAACAGTATTTTAAAAGAGCGATTTTATTGTATTTACCCTCGGAAATCATTTTCATTCTTATAACAGGTTCATTTTCTTCGTCATGCATATATGTATTCACAGCTGCAAAATCTACTTTTTTGTTCTCCATTAATGAAATAACCTGCTTATAAAAATCAATACTTATCCAATCATCAGCATCACAAAAATGCACATACTCTCCCTGTGCAATTTCTAATGCCGTATTTCTTGCAGTGGATACACCGCCATTTTCTTTATGAATAACTTTAATTCTATTATCTTTCTGTACATAAAAGTCTAAAATATCTTTTGTACCATCTGTTGAACCATCATTTACAATAATTATTTCTACATTTTTATATAACTGATTTATCAAACTATCTAAACAATCAGCCAAATATTTTTCTCCGTTATATACAGGTACAATAACCGAAACCAACGGTTCCAACTCATGTTCCTCCTTTAAATTACCTTTATATATTTTTTTCGCTAAATAATAAGTTTTTTTGCTATAAAAATTTCGTCAAGTATACCCCTTGACGAAAAATTTTTTCGACATATTTTAGCTATAATTATAGATAGCACCTGTGAAAATGTCAAATATTTTGTCCCTAAATTGAATAATCAAAACTAAAATCGTAAAAACTAAAATCTGATACTTTGATTTGGTGGCAAAAACTACTTTTATTCGGTAAAAACAATGAATATAATCACTTTTCTTTGTTTATAAGCCGTCATTTTTTTCGTCGGTGCTAAATAATAAGGATGGAGGCATTAGAATATGGCCAAAAAAGGAGAAAACATTTACAAAAGAAAAGATGGCAGATGGGAGGGACGTTATATTCGGTTTTATGATGAAAATGCAAAAGCAAAATACGGATATGTCTACGCCAAAACTTATAGCGAAGTAAAACAAAAACTTCTTGAGTGCAAAACCACACCTGCCAAGGCAACATTATATTCTTGGAATAATACTGTAAGCTACGATGAAATACTGGATTCTTGGCTTCAATCATCAAAGTTTAAGATAAAAGAATCTACTTATGCGCGATATTTACATCTGATTAACTCACATATTCGCCCACATCTGGGGAAATATCCAACTTCGCAAATCAGCACACAAATTATAGAATGTTTTATCGAGGATAAACTGCAAAAAGGCCGACTAAATGATTATGGTGCCTTATCTCCCAAAACAGTAACCGATATTTTATCCATTATAAAAAACAGCATGGAATATGCTAAATATCATGATGTTACCGTAGTCTGTAATTTAAACAGACTTACCATTAAAAAACACGACAAGGAAATTCGTGTTTTAAGCTCTGACGAGCAGGCGGATTTAAGTAAGGTTTTACTGCAAAATATGGATACTTATAAATTTGGAGTTTTTCTTGCACTTTATACCGGCATACGGATTGGGGAATTATGCGCCCTCCAATGGAATGATATTGATATGCAGCAATCTGTCCTAAAAGTTAATAAAACGCTTCAGCGGATACAAAATACGGATAGGCAGGCAAAAACCAAAACAAAAATTATCATTTCAGAACCCAAAAGCAAATGCTCGTGTCGCGAAATTCCTTTACCGCCTTTTTTAATTGAAATCATGGAACAATTTCAAAGCAATCCCCTGACATATGTTTTATCCGGTACATCAACAAAATATATAGAGCCAAGAACCATGCAAAACAAATTTAAAATGTATTGTTGGGAAAGTGGAATTGAAAACGCAAATTTTCATTGTCTCAGGCATACTTTTGCAACACGATGCGTAGAAGTTGGATTTGATGTAAAGAGCCTGAGTGAAATACTCGGACATGCTAACGTAAATATTACACTAAACAGATATGTGCATTCTTCCTTTGATTTTAAATATCATAATATGAATAAGTTATCCGGCTCTTTTATGCCGTCACTATAATTGTCAAACAACCCAAAAACCATAATTTTAGTGGTTTTCGGGTTGTTTTTCTTCAAGGGGTATACTTGAGGAAAATTTAGTCTATCACTCAGCAAAGGAACAGATTAGAGAAGAATGAACGTTGGCATTATAACAATTTTTGATCTACAGAATGTAGGAAATCGTTTACAAAATTACGCGGTAACCTCCGTTCTCCGGAAAATGGGATTTGAATGTGAAACTTTGGTTCCCCACAGACTCCCCAAAACGCCTTACCGTATCGAACTTGATAAAACAGTAAGCACCTTACTTACAGATAATCCAACCCAAGCCCAATTGGAATACACTCCAATATGTAAAGCTTTACGTTTTGAAAACTTTACCAATGCATATATTCCATGGCGCCAGTTAAAGATTTCACAATTCGGACGCGAAACAGAATCACAATATGACTTTTTTGTAACCGGTAGTGATCAGGTATGGAATCCATATTTTCGAAATGCAATTGGGCAGATTGAGAACCGCTTATTAAGCTTTGCTCCACCATATAAAAGAGTCTGTTTTGCTCCCAGCATTGGTGTTGATGAAATTCCTAAGCAATTACATGACTTATATGAAAAAGAGTGGTTCAATTACCGTTATTTATCCGTAAGGGAACAAACAGGTGCAGATTTAATCAAACAAATAACAGGACGAGATGCTGAAGTGGTAATTGACCCGACTCTTATGATTGATTACGACGAATGGCTCAGTTTGGCAAAACCCCTTCCCGGCTTTGACTACGAAAAAGATTATATCCTCTTTTACTTTTTAGGCGATCCCCAAGAAGAAATTTGTGAAGAAATGAAGCATTTGCTTACCACTCTGACCAATAAAAACAACTTAAAAATTGTTCATTTGTTTAATCCCGAAGAGCCCCTTATGAGTTCTGTTGGCCCTTCTGAATTTTTACATCTGATTAAGCATGCAAAAGTAATTTGCACAGATTCATTCCACGGCACAGTTTTCTCCATACTGTTTAAAAAACCTTTTTTACTGGCAGATCGTACACTTATTATGCGTGATGAAGAAATCAACATGTCCGGCAGAATACATACGTTACTTAATCTTTTAGGTTTAGGCAGTTATTTGCCTCAAAATCATTCATGGACCTTAGAGCAATTATGGAATCTAGACTATGATGAGGTCTATCGCAGATTAAGCACAGAGCAAAATAAGGCCATGCAGTTTTTAAAAAAATCATTACATATGGAGGTAGAAAATGAACAAGAGTGACAATTCTTCAACATCTTTTCTTGCCCAGAGCCAGTACGTCACTACGCAATACAGAAAACGTTATGCTAATTATATCTTTGCACCACATAACCTGACTGTATATGAAGGAACCGTTCTGACAATGTCCGGAAGAAGTATTTTAGAATTAAATGGTGAACTTGAATTAGGTTGTGGGTATCCGGAACAATGTTTCCGCTCGACCATATTAAGGTTAGACCATGGTTCGGGTTTTATCGTAAAGAACAGCAAATGCCGCATAGCCTATGGTGCAAATATTCACCTGTTCGCAGGTGCTCATCTCTCTGTTGACGCTAATTGCTCCATCGGCGAAAATTGCCGAATCCTCTGTTATTCCAATATTACTATCGGAGAACACTGCGTAATTGATCCTGATGTAACCATTGCAGACTCAGATTTACACACTATAATCGAAAACGGCGAAGAACAGGCTCGTTGTTCCAAGGGCATCGAAATAGGTAACCATGTTTGGATTGGTATCGGTTCTAAAATATTAAAAGATGTAAAAATCGGTGACAAGTCAATTGTTTTGCCGGGGAGTACTGTTACAGAAGATATCCCCGGTGGTGTAATTGTTGGCGGCAATCCTGCAACTATATTAAAATACAATATCGATTGGGAAGAATAAATCCATGAATAATAGCATTACTGTCAAAAATGATGAACCATTGATCAGCACCATTATAATTTCAGATATTTCTGCAGATAACGCAAAACCAGTATCCATTTGGAATCAGCAAACCCTTAAAACAAGTGAAGTATTGATTTGCAGTGCTGAAAACTTAATGGAAACAATCACAAACGCTACCGGAAGTTTTGTACATATTTGTAATGTCCACACACTACCGTCAAGTCCGACTACTTATGAGACGGCACTCAAAAAAATGCTGAATTCTTCGGCTGACATTGGTTGTTTTGGTTGGACCACCCCAAAAGATACAGCACAGAAAAAACAGTTTTCAAGCTGCATTTGCGGAACAGGAAACTGCTATACATTAATCAGAGAAGTTTTCAAAGACAACACCAATACAAATTATGGTTCCTACGGTGGAAAACTATTTAACAAAATTATTAAGCGTGAACTCTTTTTATTAATAAGCTCCTTTTGTCATGACTATTACACAGGCCTGTATGACTTATTGGAGGAAGGCTTACTGGTACAAATAGCACAAGCAAGTGAAAAAGTATTATTTGATGATAATCCTCTTTTCCTGCAAGAGAAGGTTTTACTGTACGATGAATTAAAAACAATACACCCTCCCACCCTGTTCCAATCCATTTTTTATTTGTTGCAGGATTGCGAAAGGTTGGATACGCGTCTGCTCAACCTTGCAGCTCTCGCTTGTTTAAGCTATGAGCTGGATTTATCAGCACAAATGAAAGCACGAAAATGGTATGCTTCAGAAATTCTTTTTCAAGATCATATTACTTCATTCTATAGCAAGCTTCTTCCCAATGAAAACTTATTATTTCTATCTATGGAAGAACGTTTTCATCTGCATAAAATAGAAAAGATTAATCTTGATAGAGATTGGCTAAAAAAACAAAATCTTAGTTTGCAGAACAGTAACGCTGTATTACAAAAGCAAGTTACAGAACAAAATAATCTTTTAAATCAAAAACTTGTAAAAATTTCACTTAAGATGCAATTGTTTTTAGAGCGCATGAAAAAACGTTAAGAAATTAAAGCAAAAGATAAACTATCAAATTGAAACAAGGAGAACCCCAAAATGGACAATCAAAAACGATTTAGCATTATTATTCCTGTATACAACGCTGCTCAATACTTAAACACAAGCATCAACGGTATTATTGGGCAAAGCTATCCTTTTAAAAACGTAGAAATAATTCTTGTCAATGACGGAAGTAGTGATAACTCAAAAGAAATTTGCGAAAAATTCCAAAATCTTTATCCTGATAACATAATCTACTACGAGCAGGAAAATAGCGGTCCGTCCGCAGCACGAAATAAAGGTATAGAATTAGCCACCGGTGAAATTATTGGTTTTCTTGATGCAGATGATAAATTTTCTGTTAAAACACTTTCGCTTGTAAACTATTACTTCAACATAGCTTTTGACGCAGTTGATTTAGCAGTCATACCTGTACAACAATTTGGCGCCAAACGTGATAACTATTATCTCAACGGGAAATTTTCAACTCAAATTTGTACCATCGATTTAAACAACGCAAAATGGCATGATGTATGCATGCGTGTAGGTCAGGCTTTTATCCGTGCAGAAATAGCCAAAAAGCATACTTTTGATGAATCAATTACATTTTTTGAAGATTCAAAATATATTAATGAAATCATACAAGAAAAAATGCGTATTGGCGTCATTCCCGGATGTTTCTATTACTATAGACGATACGCAAACGAAGCAGATTCATCCACTTCATTAACCGTGGGAGCAGAAACCAATACATCTTTGTATTTGAAAACGCCTATTCAAGTCAGCTTATATTTTTTAGAAATGTACAAGGACTCAAACGAAGCACCTCTCTATTTTCAATATTTAGCATTGTGTGAAATGAAATGGCGTACCTTCTACACCAAGAATCGTGTATCTGACTTTTTATCGGCAGAGCAATATAGCCAATACGAACAGATAAATGAAAGCATCCTGGCATACATTTCCGAATACGCAATACTAAATTGCAATGTATATCAGCCTTGGCAAAAACTATATTTACTGAATTTAAAACACAAACGTAATCTGCTTCCCGAATGTGCAGTAGATTCCAATCTGCACTTTCATTGGAATAGCAATTACCTGTGTGACTTAAATAAAACCGAAATATTACTGTTAAACATGGATTTTACTAAAGGCGGATTTCTTCTTTCCGCATATGCCAATGTATTATGTAATGATTCCATTGGCTTTTTTGTCTGCGCCAACGGACAAAAATATGATGTCGAATGGCGAAAAGAGGGAATTCCGGCCAGCACTTTCCCCTTAGACTATAGTTTCTTCCACTACTTTACTTTTGATGTGGTTCTTCCAATAGTCTCAGCAGAAACAGAAATCACCTTTGGTTTTACCCACAATGAAATTGATTATGATATAACCAACATCAAACCTTCATTGAAAGAAACTTGCGAATATGTAGTTCCTGCGGAACAACACCGCTGCGGATATATGATACGAAGAAAACAAGATCGTATTTCCATTATCAAAGAACAAATTTAGTCCCTAAAACAATATTTTCAGGAGGAAATTATGTATACAGATGACCAAAATGCCCAAATTGTATTAGCTCTGCTAAAAAAATATAATATTCGTAAAATTGTAATATCGCCGGGGACTACCAATGTTCCTATTGCCCGTTCAGTCCAGTTTGATCCTTATTTTGAAGTTTATTCCATGGTGGACGAAAGAGGAGCCGCTTATTTTGCAGGCGGACTGGC
Organism: uncultured Lachnospiraceae bacterium; assembly: GCA_964651555.1. GTDB lineage: Bacteria > Bacillota > Clostridia > Lachnospirales > Lachnospiraceae > UBA3766. The sequence continues at coordinate 7,124 of CAZYVY010000022.1, forward strand.
TTTTGCCTCAGGAGAACCGGTTGTAATTTCCTGTACAGGAGCCACAGCATCCCGCGATTACTTACCCGGATTAACAGAAGCTTATTATCGTCATCTTCCGGTTATTGCCCTGACAAGTCAGCACCATTCTTCCACTTATCAGGATTTAGTTCCTCAGATGACTGACCGTACAGTATCCCAGAATGATGTAAAACGTTTTGCTGCTTTTCTCCCTTATGTAAAAGATAAAGCAGATTTTAAAACCTGCGAACGTCTGGTAAATGAAGCTCTAATCATGGCAACCATCAAAGGAGGAGGACCCGTACATATTAATTTACCCGTAGATCCGGCCTATTCTTTTACTACACCGAATTTACCGGAGGTATCAAAAATCAACGTATACAACAGTGAATACATTCCTGCCGATACCTTACATACGGAATTATCCGGCAAAAAAATTGCTGTGTATATCGGCTCGCATAAACCTTTTAACAAAGATACAATAACTGCAATCAACCATTTTGTGGCTGCGTATGATGCCATCGTATTTTATGATCATACCTCTTGCTATACAGGGAATAACGGCATACTAATGTCACTAGCCTCATTAGTATTAAAAAAAGAAGAACTCCCGGACCTTGTTATCGATATTGGTTCTATCTGTGGGGATTATAATGGCGGACGATTATTTGCCCGAAAGAAAAATTGGAGAATTTCCGAAGATGGTGTTATCCATAATCGATATGATGCTGTAGACTTGCAGGCAGTTTTTGACTGTTCCGAAAAACTCTTCTTTGAGACTATGGCTCAATATACCGGCAACACACCCTACTTTAGCAAATTAAAGGAACGATTGGATATAACCGAAATACCTCAACTTCCGTTTTCGAATCTTTATATTTCTTCAAAACTTTCGAAAAGTATTCCCACCGGAAGCTATCTTCACATGGGGATTTTAAACAGTTTGCGCAGTATGGATTATTTTAATATTGATAAAAGCGTTACTACATCCTCAAATGTAGGTGGTTTTGGAATAGATGGTGCATTAAGCACACTTCTCGGACAATCCATGGCAGACAAAGATAAGCTTGCCTTTTGTTTATTAGGTGATTTGGCTTTCTTTTACGACATGAATACCTTAGGCAACCGTCATGTCCACAACCGTTTGCGCATCATGCTGGTAAACAACGGCCGCGGAGTAGAGTTCAGATTAAACAAAAAATTAGAATCACAATGGGGTTCTGATACAGATGACTTAATTGCCGCACATGGTCATTTCGGTAGTGCTAAAGGCTGGGCTGAATCTATGGGATTTCGTTATATAACTGCAAAAAGCAAAAAAGAATTCGATGAACAACTGGATGAATTCTGCAATTACTCAGACAAACCAATTCTCTTTGAAGCGTTTACTAATGTTTTGGATGAGCAACAGGCATTACATCTTATACAGAATTTTTATCCTTCTATCCAGACAAAATAAAAGGAGCATATCATGAAAAAGAAAAAAATTTTATTACTGGGCGGCACAGGCGCCATGGGCGTATATTTAGCACCGGAATTAGTAAACTTAGGCTATCAGGTCTATATAACATCCCGCTCACCCCACGTTTCCGTTGAGCGCGACTTAATCTATATTACCGGAGATGCAAAAAACAAAGCATTTCTTCGCAATTTATTACGGATTAAATTTGATGCCATAGTAGACTTTATGGTATACAATACAAACGAATTTACTGAACGCTATGAGGAACTGTTAAATAGTACTTCCCACTATTTATTTTTATCTTCATATCGTGTATATGGGGATAATCACGGCGAACCTATCACAGAGGAATCCCCCCGATTATTAGATAGTGTCAAAGATAAAAAATATCTCGCAACAGATGAATATGGCCTGACCAAGGCGCGACAGGAAAATCTACTTCGTAAATCCGGTAAAAATAACTGGACTATCTTACGTCCCAGTATCACTTATTCCAGTGAACGTTTTCAGTTAGGAACCATGGAAGCCCATGAATTTTTAAAGCGTGCTCTTCAAGGAAAACCTATTATCTTCCCCAAAGAAATGTTAGGTAAATATACTACATTATCTTGGGCAGGAGATGTTGCAAAATTAATTAGCCGAATGGTTTTAAATGAGGCCGCCATGGGTGAAGCATTTACTGTATCTACATCTGAAAAACATACATGGCAGGAAATTATGGACTACTATGTGGAACTTCTGGATATGAAGGTAAAAATAGTCGATTTATCCTTATATCAGGAGCTCATCGGCAGACCCTATCAAATCAAATATGACCGTATGCTGGACCGGGTAATTGATAACAGCAAAGCATTACGCGTAGCCGAGATGCGACAAGAAGATTTTATGCCTACAAAAGACGGATTAAGAATCGAACTTAATAGTTTTTGCAAAAAGCCTGTTTTCAAAGCCAAAAACGCAAAATGGGAAGAACGCATTGACGAAATAACACTTCCCCCCAAAAAAGAAAACATCTTTGTTTCCGTAAGGCATAAAATTTTTAAGTTACCCGGCTTCCGTCAATGCAAAAACTTATACATCAGAATACGTAAAAAATTAACACAAAGGAAGAAGAAAAAAGACACTTATCACGGAGCAATCGTAACACTGACCGGCGGATATAACTATGGCAGCGTAATTCAACGTTGGGCATTGCAAAATTTCCTCAAACAGCATGGCTATCGATTTAAGTTGTTTGACTTTGATTTCATGCGTAATATGTCCAAAAAAGTTGGCGACAGAACCAGCGTAGAAGCATTTATTGACAAACATCTGGACACTGAAGTTTTTGAAATTGAAAAAGCACGCCGTTATAATACTTTTATTGTCGGTTCCGACCAGGTTTGGCGGGATTTCTTTGGCGATTGGAATAAATTCGGGAATTTTTTTCTTGCCTTTTTAGGTAATAAAAAAGCCAAACGAATTGGTTATGCTGTTAGTTTTGGGTTTGATAAATGGGCCGAACCATATACGATTCCCGAAGAAAAAAATAAAATTTCCCAATATGTCCAAAAGTTTGATGCAGTTTCCGTGCGTGAAAAATCAGGCATCGATTTAGTTGCCGAATTAGGCAACACTGCGGTCCATGTAATCGATCCGACATTGCTGATGACGGCAAAAAAATATTCAAAAATAATTGACAATTCAATATATAAAAAAGAAACTACTGCACCGTTATTTTATTATATTTTAGATTCTACACCCGCAAAAATGGACGTTATTCAAAAAATTGCACACTCTATGAATATGGATGCAGCCGGCATTATTCCTACAGACGGTACTCCTTTGGTTTCTCCCGAAATTTGGTTAAAGGGATTCCGCGACTCTAAAATGGTAATTACAGATTCTTTTCATGGTACTGTGTTTTCCATTATTAACCACACTCCTTTTTATGTTTTTACCAATAAAAAGCGTGGGACTGCACGAATCAAAGAATTATTAGACTTATTAGGTATTGAAGACAGATTGATATATACAGATGAAATGCATAATGAAGCATTACAAAAAGACATTGACTGGAACGCTGTAGAAAAAAGGTTAACCATTCTTAGGAAACAAAGTGGTGATTGGTTACTTAATTCATTGAAAAGCAATAAGTAAATTTCTTTATTTCAAAAAGATAATCTATGTATTTCACACAAAAAACCTCAGCATTTTGCTGAGGTTTTTTAGCAGGGCTACAAGGATTCGAACCTTGAGATGACGGAGTCAGAGTCCGTTGCCTTACCGTTTGGCGATAGCCCTAAATATGATGTGCTTCTCACTCGCACCTAATTACTATACACTTTTTTTGTTTATTTTGCAAGCCCCAATTTCAATTTTTTTACTATTTTTCAAAAAAAATGATTTATACGATGTAAACAAAACATTCTTCCTATATTATACCCGCATCCGCCGAATACTATCCAGACGCATCTTTAATTTTGTTTCTTCTTCTTTTAATTCTTCAATTTCCAAAGCCCTGTTTCCGACAATTTCTTTCTGTTCACGAATCAGTACATTGCGGTTCTCTATGCCCATCGTTTCGGCCATCTTTAAGAAAAAATCCTTGTTGCTGTTGCGCAAAAAATTCAACACAAGCCACACCAGAAATATAATAAACGTAATAACAAACCCGGGTAAAAAAACAAACTGCTGCACCAAGGTCATAAAAGTAGCAACCACACTGATAATTCGGGCAACCATATAAGGCAATCCCGAAGGTGCGGACGCAAGCACAATCAGATACCAGGGTAAAGCTCCAACCCCTATAATCAATGAGACAATCAACCAGAACTTTACTTTAAACTTATCATCCAGCATCTTATTACGCCACATTTTAATATCCTGCTGCGCATCATTCATTTCATAGTCTAACCGCTCTGTTTTATGAGCAATTGCAGTCAGGCGATTATACAAAGTATCTTCTTCATCCGTTAAAGTATCAAACGTTCCAAAATCTTTCATGCTTCGTTTCCCTGTTACACTTTTATACTGTCAATAAAATCTCTGTTGTTAATCAAAAATTCACACTTCTTATATAAAATGTACTGAAAACACCATTTATTGTCAATAATAGAATAAAAAGGATTGACACTTATAATTCACGCATTATAATATAAGTAGTTTTTAAAACTATATAAAAAAGTTCTTTCACCTATATTGGAGGTCTTTATGAGTTCATTTGTTTTAACCTGTTGTTCCACTGTCGATTTATCAAGAGAATATTTTGAAAAGAATAATATTCCCTATGCCTGCTATCATTACATTATGGATGGTCAGGAATACCTCGATGATCTTGGTCAAAGCATCCCTTTTCCTGAATTTTATCAAAGAATTGCGGCCGGCTCCATGCCGACCACCTCTCAGATTAACATCAGCGAATTTATGGCATTCTTTGAACCCTTTTTACAGGAGGGTAAGGATATCCTTCACGTATCCATGTCTTCCGGTATTTCAGGCACCTATAATTCAGCAATGAATGCCAAAGAAGAATTGATGGCAAAATATCCGGACCGTACAATCAAAATTGTGGATACCCTTGCTGCAAGTTCCGGTTACGGTCTTTTCCTTGATAAACTGGTAGAAATGCGTGATTCCGGTAAAAGTTTGGATGAACTTTATCTTTTTGCAGAAGATAATAAATTGAAATTACAGCACTGGTTCTTCTCCAGCGACTTAACACATTTTAAACGTGGCGGAAGAATTTCCGCAACTGCTGCCACCCTGGGCAATATATTAAATCTCTGCCCCTTGATGAATGTGGACTATATGGGCAAACTTATCGTTCGTCAGAAAGTCCGTGGAAAAAAGAAAGTAATTGTGGAAATTGTTAATAAAATGGTTGAACTTGCAGATAACGGCAAAGATTACAGCGGAAAATGTTTTATCTCTTGCTCAGCCTGCGAGGATGATGCAAAAAAAGTAGCTGAATTAGTAGAGGCAACCTTCCCCAACCTGAACGGAAAAGTTGAGATTAACAGCATCGGCGCGGTAATCGGTTCTCACACCGGTCCCGGAACCGTTGCCCTGTTCTTCTGGGGAGATAAACGTGTAAATTAACTATTTTTTAAAAAACGGTTATTCCTTTCGGAATAGCCGTTTTTTGCACAAAAAATGCACAGGTATACCTGTGCATTTTACTTTATAAATTTACCGTTCCGATAAAAAATATTACTGAACACTCTGGCCCGAATTTGTACCTGTGGCTGTATTCCCCTGAGTACCCATGGTATCTGTCTGGTTGTTGCCGCCGGCACTTCCGCCATTCATCCCTTCACTTACACCATTCATGTTAAACATATCTTTTAATCTGTTTACCAAATCATTATAAAAGCCTTTTACATCATCGGTAAAAGAACCGTCTGCATCGCCAATTAAGGTTGTATATTCTTTTACAATGGCGGCAGTCTGTGTATCACCATAATTGTTTACAAATGTGTCATACTCGGTTACCACGTCAGAACTGAATGTTTCACCGTTTTCTTCCAAGTATAAATGATGATTATTTTCACCGCTTACATAACCACCTGTAATTGCTGCAGTTACCAGGCTATTGTAATGTTCAATAGCCTCATCCCTATACTGACTGTCGGGATATTGGGTAATGAACTTCTCCACTCTGACGGCTCTCTCAAGAAGTTCACCGGCACCGATATTTGCTCCTGTTTCCCCAAAAGCAGGTTTTGACACTTCGATTTCTTTCCATTCCTGATATGCAGTTTCCTCGGAAGAAACCTCTGAAGTTACGTTATCATTTACATTCTCGGAAACAGTTTCAGAAGTTGTAGATTCCGATACTTCAGGCACTGTTGTTGTGTTTCCGCAACCCATACAAGCCACTTGTACGAAGCACATCACAAACAGGGTTGCTATCACAATTAATTTTACAATTTTTTTCATTTTAAAAACCTCCGTTTTAAATCAGTCTATATCTTTTATCATTTCTCTCTTTTTTCAAATTTATACATTACAAAAAACTTTTTCATTGTTTTTCTTTTTTTTGTTCTTTTAAAATACTGCTGGGCTGGGCTTTGCAGGTAGGATATCGAAACAACAATGTCTTCAATGCACTCCACCGAAAAGGTACTAACGGCCAGAAGTAACCTGCTTTTCCAAAAGTCGGTGTGGTAACAACAGATAGCAATACTAATGCCAGACCTATTCCGAATCCCCATACACCAAAACCGCCTGTACAAAGCACCAGAAAAATCCTGTAAATCCTTATGCCTTCTGCCATTTCAAGGCTTGCAACCGACAGCGTTGCCAGCATGGTTGCTGAACCGTAAAAAAGCACTTCCGGACTTGCCCATTCCAGACCAATTGCCACATCACCGATAATCAACCCTCCTACAATGGACAATGCCCCGGCAAAACGTTCCGATGTATGCGAGGCAGAATAACGAAACAAATCCAATGCCACCTCAATCACCAGTACCATTACAAATAATTTTAAGGGTGTCATTCCTTCGGTACTAACCAACCGGAATTTCTCCGGTAGAGAAACATAAGCACCGAACAAAAGAAACAATGGCATAAGCAGCAAACTTGCCAGTAAGGAAAATAAACGCATTAAACGGATATAATTTCCTACAACCGGACTTTTATAATAATCCTCCGGACTCTGCGTAAATTGAAAAATACTGCAAGGAAGCACCAACACCATTGGTGATGCGTCCGGCACAAGAAGTACATACCCTTCCTCCAAATAGCTGCTGGCTACATCCGGACGCTCCGTTGTTAATATACTTGGTAACGGATGAAAATAACTTCGCGGAATCAGCAGTTCTTTCAGACTTTGCGCGCCCATGGTCAGGGAGGTTACCTGCAAATTATCCAGTTTTTTTCTGATTAGTCCGATCAGTTTTTCTTCCGCTTTTCCATTGATGTATGCAATTGCCACATCAGTTTTACTGTCCGTGCCCACCTCATGCAATTCAAAAGTAAGTTGCGGATTACGTATCCTCCTTCTAATCAACGCCGTATTCATAACGATATTTTCCACAAAACCGTCCTTGGCACCTCTGGTTACCTTTTCCGTATCCGGTTCCGCAATCCCCCTTAACGGATAGGTTCTTGTATCAATGGAAACGGCCTTTTGAAAACCGTCAATGATTAAAATGGTTTGGCCACTGAGAATATTTTTTATCAGAGGTTCCCATTCTTCCACATAAGAAACCTGTGCAAACCCTAATCTGGAATCAATAAAATCATCTAAATCCTTAATTTTTTCATTACAATCCGTAAGACTTTGGACATCAGAAACAATGTGTTGTAAAACCTCCGTCTGGGTAAATCCGTTTATTGCCAACATATATACTTTGGTTTCGCCGAAAAACAATTCCCGCTCAATATAATCAAAGCTTTGTTTTATTGCCATAAGCGAACGTGCCTTTATCATATTTTCCTGAAGCTTACTGGATATCATGTTATTCCGCCTTTCTCTTACGCGGTTAACGCATTCTTCCCAAAACAAAAAGGACCGTTATCCCGGTCCTTTTAGTATCTGATAATTATTTATTTTTATTCTTCAGGTAAAATAAAAGTATCAATTACTTTTACAATACCGTCATTATCATTGGAGTCTGTAACAAAATCTGCCGCCTCCTTAATGGCAGGCTGGGCATTTTCCATGGCAACACCTACACCGGCATAACGAATCATTGTCATATCGTTAAATCCATCGCCGCAGCAAACACAGTTATCCTTAGTCAGCCCCACTGTACTCATCATACGGTCAAGAGATTGGGCTTTATCAATATTTTTTGGCATAATTTCAATAAAGAACGGTTCTGAGCGGTAGATACTTAAAATATCCCTATACTGTTCCTGTAACTTTGCCACAAGAAGTTCAGCCTTTTCCGGCGGTGCAGTCATAAGACACTTATTTACGTCAAACGTAACAAATCCCGGGAAATTTTCTACCGGACGAATGCCCATGCCGTTAATACTCGCTTCCAGCTTAATATAATCATCCATGCGGGTACCTACAACAATGTTATTTCCCAAGTAAGTTACCAGTCCGCAGTCATTCTCAACCGCAAAACGATGCAAGCCCGGAATTACCTGCGGAGGCAGTGTCTTTTGAAATAAAATGTTACCGGTTTTGTATTCAAAAATACATCCGCCGTTAAAGGATAATAAATACCCTCCTCTTTTACCAAATTCCAATTCTTCCGCATAACGCGTCATTCCTGCTGTTGGTCTGCCCGAAGCAAGAATCACCTTATGTCCGCGTTCCATAACGCGTATAATGCCCTCTTTGGTTCTGGGTGTAATTTCCTTTTCTGAATTTGTCAATGTTCCGTCAATATCCAGCACAAGATATTTGATATCTTTTTTATCCATGGTAATTTTCCTTTTCTTTTACGCTTCTATTATTTCATATTCCATCATTTCATACGCAAGTCTGCTGCCTTCTCGGATTGTTTCCGGCAACAGTGCCCTTGCCACACATTTTAACTCTTCTGTATTGTCTTCCTTCAAATACGCATAATCACCGTCTAAACGTTCCACGGTATATTCTTTACGCTCAAACATAATATTTTCTCCTTGTTTTTCTACAATTATGCTATACTATCACTATAGTCTTCTTTATACTTCTACAAAGTATATCACATAACTTTTGAAAAAGAAATACGACAGATACACCTAATATTGAGGGAGGATACATTATGTTTTTTAAAAGTGCAACCGAAAAACAACTGGATGAGAAAATCAGCCGCATCCAGAATAACTTTGAAAACAACTACAAAGATGCAGCCCAAATGAATCTGAAAGAATTCCAATCCATGCTGAATAATGCCAAAGCCTCCGGCAAATTAAAAGAAAAACGTATTTTATATTACGAAAAGAAACTTGCCGAATATCAGAATCAAATGCATAAATTTACCCACAAGGACCAAAAGTGTACCTGGTAAAACAAATTATGTATTTTTTACAATTTTTTCTGAAAAAACATTTAATTTTTGTGAAATATTTGCTATAATCGTTATACGCGTTTGTAAAATAGCAAAATTAACCTAATGATCAAATTTTGCAGTGATACATACATGAAAATATAGAAAGTGAAGGTGAAAAACATGGGCTTATTCAAGAAAAAAACCGCGGTGTCACAGAGCAGTCTGGCAAAAAGTATTTCTGTGGATGTGGTAAAAGAGAAAGCTACACCTATTATGGAAGGCTCTACATTAATCGGAAACAAGTATGATGAAATGTTATCAGAGGAAACGGTAATCAATGGTGAGCTTGGAAGTATTTGCGATAATTTAGGGGAAATCAACAGTTCCGTAGAAGGTCTTGGTTCTTTAGTTGAAACTTCACAGACTTCCTTACTGAGAACTGCTGAAGCAGCATTAAACTTCCAGGATGCTAAACTTGCCATTATTGATTCCGTAGAGAATGCCAAAACGGAAATTACCAACTTAAAAGAAAGTTCTGATCAGGTAGTAGCAAGCTTTAACGAAATGCATGAAACATTCCAGACATTACAGAACTCTGTTTCTGACATCAGGGATTGCATGAAGGGAATTACCGATATTGCCAACCAGACAAATCTTCTTTCGTTAAATGCTTCCATCGAAGCAGCACGTGCCGGAGAAGCCGGTAGAGGTTTCGCTATCGTTGCTGATCAGGTCCGCATTCTTTCTGATGAAATCAAGAAGCTTACCGCAAACATTGCAGAAAGCGTTAATAATGTTGAAAAAGACACCCAGGGATTGAATGAATCCATTGCAACTTCTGAAACAGCACTTGAAGCAAGTAGTGCCAACGTGGCATCTGCATATTCCATTGTTGAAAAAGTGCAGACACTTGCAACCGGCATGGATGCTTCCTGCGAAGACTTAACCGCATCCCTTGCCCAGTCCAAGCAGGCAGTGGAAGGCATAAGCGTATTGACTGATTCCGCACAGAACTGCTATAACAATGTTGCTGAAAGCATTAATGTTATCAGTGCATGCCAGAATAACAAAAATGCAATGTATGACGAAATGCGTGATGCCATTCTTGAAGTCATTCCTCTTACCGAAGAATTGGTTAACATGGAATAATTTATTAATGGATTTTTATCCGTGAAAAAGGTCCGATTTAATATCGGACCTTTTATTATGTTCATCTGTATTTTTTGTTCAATTTAAGCTTCACGTTCAGGTTTTCTTCTTATCTTTTTATATAGCCATACCCCCAACTTTTTTACACCCTCCAATGCCATGGAATAAAGCAGGGTTACAACCAATAAAACAAGTAATATCAGTGCGGCATACTTAACGTAATAAATCTCCGCCCTGAAAACAGACAAATAAAAGAATGTATGCACCAGGAAAATATTCATGGAATGTCGGCCTATAAATGCAAATACTTTACGTACTCCCGGAATCGTACCAAGGGTTACCGCAACAGCCCATACCACAAAGAGGGAAATCAAAGCATCCACCGGGGCAAGATATTCTTCCTGAATCAGATAATTCTGTCTCAGTACTACACAAAAGGCAAATCCTACAAGAGAAATGAGCCATTTTACTATACCGGGAACCTTCCACTCCATTCCTTTGGTAAGCCAGTCTCCATATGCAGCGCACACACCTACCGCAGCCACCATAAGGTATCTCTCCACATCATAATTCATGGAAAAGATAAAAGGAACAAAATACACAACCGGAAGGATAGCGTAACCAAGCTTTTTTACCAGCCAAACCAACGCCGGTACCAGAAAAATCATAATATATGCGATTTCCATGTACCACCACGTATTATTCAGTGTAATGCCTCCATAAAACATCTGTAGCCCCAAGGCATCTGTCAGCATACAGATTGCCCCCTGCCATCCGCTGCCATACAGACTTTTTAAATCAAAGAAGGGGAACATTACAAGAATTACGCTTACATATAAAAGAAAGAAGTGAAGCATCAGCTTGCCAAACCGCTTTACCGCCTGAGTATATGCTGCTTTCAGTGTAATCTCTTTCTGCCGTAAAAGACTGACGGCAATGCCATAGGCTGTCAGAAAGACAAAAATACTGACACACACATTGCCAAACTTGCTTATCATGTAAAACACATCTGCAGGCAGGGGTTCAAAATTTACGCCCAATTGCACTACACTTTCCTCATTTTCAAACAAGTGATAAACCAGCATCAATATGATTGCAAAACCTTTTACAATGTTTGTATGCTCCCTGGTAAATGTTTTCTGCATGTTACGTTTATCCTCTCTTGTCCTGCTTTACCGGACAAAGTACAAATATTACCAAAAAAGGTATTCCCATGATAATGGGAAGAGCATAGCGGGGATGTAAAAAGAAGCACGGCGATGCCATACAAACCAACAAGCTTACCCACAACGGAAGAAATGCCATCAGCTTGACCCCTTCTTTCTTTTTTATGGTATATGCAGACATCAAAATCAATATCCATACATAAAATCCTACATTCTGCAGTATTCCCAGTACAGGAATACAATCCATAAAACGGTAGAGGAATATCATTACCTTCTCCGCCATGGGAAAAAGCATTCCCTGTCCAATGGCATCATATTGGGTTTCGTAACGCAAGGCACTGGTAACACCCGGCGTAAACCAGCCATACACATGATTCAAAAATGCTTCAACATAAATCATGGGATGCTTACAAAATCCCATGAACCACGCCTTAAAATAGGCAAGTACCGCTTCCGCGGACGCATCATTGTCAAACAATGCTTTCACCGGGTCAGCAATATCAGGGTCATAAGCGTCTGCCACATACTTTACGTTTCCAAACACGCCTTCAAGCCCTGCCCTTTCCTCATCGCTTAGTTCATCCCCGTAATATACCAGATATCTTGCGGTCTGCTGCATCGGTAGCGAGAACATTTCAGCCTGTCCGCCTTCCTTCGCACCCAAAACAGCTGCCACCGCTGTAATAGAAAGTTTTGCACATAAAACGCCTATAACCAGCAAGGTACAGATACTTCCCACACGCTCTTTTACATTATAATGTTTCCAAAGATACATAACTGCTGCCACACCGCATAAAACAATCAGAGGCAAACCGTTATTGCGCATAAAGATGACTCCTATCTGAATCAATATAAATAGGCATACAAATTTTTTATTATGAATTCTTTCCGGCTTTTCCAACAACAGTGCATAACAAATGATATAACCTATTACAAAGGCAGTAAAGGGAATATCTTTAATGGCCGTGCTGGACAAATTGGTATAGATTGGTGAAATGCAGTACAACAACACCATGGTCCACAGAATGCCCGGGCGGACATTTCTCTTGGCAAGCACGCCTACGGTAGCCGACAGGGCCGTAATCATCATTACATTTTGAAGAATCATGTAAAGAAAAAGTCCTACTTCCTTAGAACCGAAAACCATATCTCCCAGCTGTGTCAATCCGCCCACCAATATAGTATGCATCAGGGGATGATGCCGGCTAAAACCGGTCTCCGCCACAGTAAACTGCTCAATCTGACCAATGACATCCCAGCAGAGATTTCCCGGAAAACTGAGCAATAATACAATAAAATATATTACGGATAACATTGCAAAAGTTTTTCCGAAAGCATGCTGTTTAAAGAAATTTTTACCGTTAGCGGTAAAACGTGCCTTTTCAAATAATGCAAACAAAAATTCCAACATCATGCGAAGCAGAAAATAAAAACCTGCAAACACCAAAACTGTTTTTATAAAATTCACGATACTGCCAAAACAATAGGCCCAACTGTTGGTTTCATAAAAGCTTCTTCCCAATACCAGACAGAGTGCAAAAAAGGCTGCGGTTACCCTGGTTGCTATTCCGTAGACGGAACCGATTTGACGGTATTTTTCGTAACACAAAAATGCCAAAATACTAATCAGAATAAAAGTAAAATTATAGTTTCCCAGAACTTCGTAAACAGATGCTGTCAAAAAGTCTACCGCGGATTCATAATATTCCCGATGCAACGGCAGTTGAAAACCAATGGTCAACGCATATGCAGTTAAAAAACTTTTTATCACTGATGAAATTCTTGTTTTCATCCGTCCCTCCGACTGAACTGTTTTCTTATTGTATTTAGGCTAATATGTACGCTTTTCCAATAAACGGTCTTCAAAGCGGTCTCTCGGCATAGGTCTGTCATAATAATAGCCCTGGACAGCTGAACAATCGATTTTCTTTAAAAATTTAACCTGACCGTCAGTTTCCACACCTTCTGCCACAACCCGCATTCCCAGCTCATTAATCATGTTAACAATATTTCGAATAAAGACTTCGTCCTGAACATCATTATTCCGTATTGTATCAATAAAAGATTTATCCAACTTAATAATATCCACATTCAAACGTTTTAACACATTCAACGAAGAGTAACCTGTGCCAAAATCATCTATGGATACTTCAATGCCATGCGCTCTCATTACTTTGCTGAATTCTACAAAATTTTCAAAGTTCTCAAAACCGGACGCTTCCGTCAATTCAATTTCAATATATTTAGGCGATATCCTCTGACGATGAATAATATCCAAAATATGGTCAGCAAAATTCTCATCCTTAAAATGTAACTTAGAGAAATTAACTGACACCCTGACCGGATTCATGCCATGATCCAGCCATCTGCGGATATCCTTACACACCACCTCGAATACATACATATCCAAATCACAAATGGTTCCTTCTTTTTCCAATGCCGGAATAAAATCCATGGGTGGTACAATAATACCATTGCGAACCCAGCGCACCAATGCTTCACTTCCGCAAAGAGAATTATCCTTCAACGAAACCTTGGGCTGATAATATACAATCAGTTCACCGCTCTTTATGGCCTTGGGAAATGCTACCGAAATATCTTGTGCCATTAAATCATTATCACGCATTTTCTTTTCAAACCATACCACATTGCTGGCATTCTGCTGTCTTGCATATCCAAGTGCTATGGTTGCGCAATTCAACACATCATCAATGTTATTGCCCGGTGCTATATCATAGATACCGATTCTGGTCTCAATCTCCAGCGACACAGGCTGATTCTCTATCCACAACTGAATCGTAATCTTTTTCATGCGTTCAAAGAACGCTCCAACACGTTCTTTCTTGATAAACACAATAAAATTGTCTCCGCCCATACGGGTTATGTTTTCATCAGGCAAAAGGAAATCTTTTACCTTGGACGCATAAATACGCAGAAGTTCATCTCCTTGCGTGGAACCAACCTTCTGGTTATAGTATCTGAAATTTTTGATATTCATAAAAGCACAGTTATACGCTTCCAATCGATTTCGCTCAGACACACGTGCAATAAATTTCTTCATCCCCGCCGTATTGGCAACCATAGTCATACTGTCCGTCATCATTGCACGGTTCACCAGTTCTTTCAGTCGTGCTCTTCGCATTGCGGCATAAATCGCCTGGGATAACGCGCGAATTGCTTTCTTTTCATCGTCACTCCAACGGTAGCCTATTTCCGGATGAAAAATCATATTGAATGTACTTTTATTATCGGTTGTGTAACTTTCTTTCCATTCGTCGGTTGCATATCCGGCTTCATAAGTAAAAAAGTCATGGCAAATGGTTCGTCCGTGAATCTGGTACATACTCGGACGGACTTCCATGACCATGGCAGCCTTACCCAAATGCAGTTCCTCCCGAACATGCACAAGAGCCTCTCCAATCCGTTCCTCCAATTTGTCCAACCCAATTTCACTGTCCGAAATCATTTCCATGAACTTGCAGAAACCTTCGCTACATAAAATATAACTCATATTCCACCACCCTTTCTTCTTCATGAATAAAGAGCTTGCTTCTCCCTTAATACAAGCATTTCCTTTCCTGTAAATGCATCATACCCCTAATCAACATTTACAGGAAAATTATAACATAAAAAACCAAATCATAAAAGTACATGATTTGGTTTTTTCCGCAAAGATATAACTAAATATTGGTGCATTATATACTTTCTCGTTATGGTGGTTTTTATATTATAAATCCTGAACGGTAATGGTAATCAGGGCATTCTCGTCATCATTCATCCCATATTCAAGAATCATGCGGTTAGCCTGATTGGAAATTACCTTTTCAAAATAATTTCGCATTGTTCTCGCATTGGCAAAATGCTGCATATTTATTTCTTTCATATTGCGGATTTTATCCAGAATAACCGGCTGTGTTCCATCCGCAAGGATGTAATCCTCTTTTTTACAATACAGTTCAAAAATCTGATACAACTCAAGCTCGCTGTAATCAACAAACTGTATAAACTTACTGAATCGTGAACGCAGACCGGGATTGGAATCCAAAAACTGCTCCATCAAATCATTGTAACCTGCTACAATAACCACCAGATGCTCCCGCTCATCCTCCATAATTTTAAGCAGGGTATCAATAGCTTCCTGACCGTAATCCCCTTCCGCTTCACCGGCAAGAGAATAAGCCTCGTCAATAAAAAGCACACCACCCATAGCCTCTTGAGCAAGCTGTCGGACATTTACCGCAGTTTTACCCATTTCCGGTGATACCAACATGGAACGATCCACTTCAACAAGATGACCTTTCTCCAAAATATCCAGATACTTAAAAATATCTGCCATCTTACGGGCAATGGTTGTTTTACCGGTACCGGGATTTCCCGTAAACACCATATGCCGGGAAATATTGGTTGTTTTAAATCCTTTCTGCGCCCTGATTTTCTGGACAATCAGAAGATTTACCATGTCGTGGATTTCTTTCTTGACATTTACCAGACCCACCAGCTCATCAATCTCTTTTAATACCTGATTGATTTCCTTGATAAAAGGTTCTTCACTACGGGCAAACAATGTCGCCTTATCCTCAAGGCGTTGTTCTTTAATTTTAGGTAACTCTGCAACGCCGCTCTTTGCTTCTACTTCGTAAATATGTTCCTTCATCCCGCTCATGAAGAAATCCATTAACTTAACAGCATATTTCAAACGCGCACCGCTACAGTTAATCAATACATTGCCAAACTGCTCCATAAACTGATATAAGCGCCATGTATCCGACAGATAATTGGCATCTCTTAAAATATCCGCTTTCTCGGCGCGGGCTATCAGTTGAATAGTCTTGGGTACCTTATGCAGGAAACTGTCATCGGTCAGGCAATCGTCACCATAGCGTCTGATTAACATCTCATAATTAACCATTTTATCAAAAGTATTGTTGATAAGGCTGATTTCTGCCGGTGTAACATTCTCATCGCAAACTGCGATTAAAAATGCCATATTAATTACCTCATCACAAAACTGTACGTACAATCCGCCCGGTGCAAAACCACCGATTATACTTTCGTATTTATCACAGATTTTTTGGCAATCCAATAAGCCCTGTTTTAATTTTGACATATGTATTCCCCCCGTAGTAATGTCCTCTGTAAAACCCAAACAAACTTCATCGTTACTTTAATGATAATTATATCTGTGTTCACAAAATCTGTAAACAAAATTATCGCTTGAACCGTGTCCTTACACTCAACTAATTCTTCTTGTTTTGTTTCCATCTGTTCTTTAGAGTAGAGAAAATACTAATAGATGCTTTATTCTACACGACAAATGCACTTATACTTTTTTCAACATCACGCCCAAAAGCAAACAACTCTTTATTGTACCATTTTAATACCAAAAGGCATAAAGAAAGCCCGCAAAGTTTGATTTTCAATACTTTGCGAGCTTTTTAAAATTATTCCCACTCAATCGTAGCGATCGGCTTAGGACTCATATCGTAGCATACTCTACAAACTCCATCAACCTCGCTCAAAATACGATTTGTTATCTTTTCTAAAATATCCCAGTCAATGTGTGGCACTGTACAGTGCATAGCATCTACTGTGTTTACGGCACGAATGATAACAGGCCAGTAATCAAGACGCTTGCCGTCTTTTACACCGGTAGAAGTGATATCGGGCACTACGGTGAAGAACTGCCAGATTTCCTTATCTAAGCCTGCTTTTATGAATTCTTCGCGGAGAATTGCATCTGATTCACGAAGAGCGTGTAAACGGTCTCTTGTGATAGCACCGGTACAACGAACACCAAGTCCGGGGCCGGGGAACGGTTGACGGTCAACCATTTCTGCGGGAAGACCAAGTGCCTTACCTACTACACGAACTTCATCTTTGTAGAGTAACTTAACGGGTTCTACAAGTCCTTCGAACTTGAAGTCTTCAGGAAGTCCACCTACGTTGTGATGTGCTTTTACGCCATCTGATTCCAAGATATCGGGATAAATAGTTCCCTGTGCAAGAAAAGAAATACCTTCCAACTTGCTTGATTCTTCTTCGAATACACGAACGAATTCTTCACCGATAATTTTACGTTTCTTTTCGGGTTCTGCAACGCCTGCCAGCTTATCCAAGAAACGGTCTGTTGCATCAATATAAATAAGGTTTGCATCAAGCTGGTTACGGAATACTTCGATAACCTGTTCGCTTTCGCCCTTACGCATTAAACCATGGTTAACATGTACGTTCACCAGCTGTTTGCCGATTGCTTTGATTAAAAGTGCGGCAACTACAGAGCTGTCTACACCGCCTGAGAGTGCTAATAAAACTTTCTTGTCACCAACCTGTGCACGCACAGCGGCAACCTGTTCTTCAATGAACTTTTCTGCCAAAGCAGGAGTTGTGATACGTTCCATTGTATCAGGTCTCTTGTTTGAATCCATGGTATTTCCTCCTAAAATCATAAAAGATTATTTTTGACAAAGTTTATTATAATCAGTTCATTATCAGAAATCAATTTTTTTTTATAAAAATCCAAAAATTTCTTTTATTTTAAAAGCTCATCCGACAATCTCAGTATCTCCGGCGCAATTCTCTCTCTCTCATGCTTGGTCACCGCAACATAAATCGGATATGCCGCACATACCAATGCAAGTCCAATCACACCGATGATAATCCCCGGAACCAACACTGCTGAGAAGCCTAATTTCGCTCCCAAATCCGTCATTACAAGGCTCATGCCGCTCCCCATAATCAAGGCTCCTATGATGCCCACAACCAAGGACGCCACACTGCCTTTACGGTATACACCGGCATCCAAGCGACGAAGCTGCGTCATTTTATTTTCTTCCTTGGGAAGGTATTTCTTTCGTATATCATTGATTTCATTCTGTTCCTTGGCAGAATATGTATATTGAAATCCTTTCTCTTCCATTTTTTACTCCTACTTTTAATTCCTTTTTAGATTCCTAATTTGCTTGTTCGCCACAACCACCATATAAATCGCCATACCAAGAATCAGTATCGTCACGCCCGTGCCGGTGGCCCCGGTCATAATCAGGCGAAACTGTTCATCATTGCCGGAACTGAAAGTCGCAAGCATGGCTTTCTCAAGCGTCAGCATAGAAACCAGTGCCGTCGCACGCCCCTGCAACATAATGTAATACACAAAACCTGCCAGCATTGCATTCAGCAGAAAAAAGCGAAATCCCGCACCAGCGCAAGGATAATATGATATCCCGCCAGTGAATAAAACCACACTGTGTGATGCTTAAAACCAAGGCACATTTGCAGGATTGCATAGGCAACATTCATCGCAATATTACTGTACAAAGAGACTTTAATTCTATAGCCGGCATCGCTTTTATATTGTTCGCGGAAAGAAGCCACCTTCTTGCTCATGCTACTTCCTCCTGATTTTTACTGTAAAAATACTGCCTTTACCGGGCGTGCTCTCCACACCAATTTCACCTTCCATGATATCAATGACTCTTTTGACAAGTGCAAGGCCCAGACCATTACCTTGGGTAGCTCTGGAAGTATCACCCTGGTAGAATTTCTCAAAAATGTGCGCCCCCACTTCCGGCGACATACCGCATCCCGTATCTTTGACTTTTATAACAGCAAAGGTATCATCCGCCTCCAAACTCAAACCAACCGTTCCACCTTCCGGCGTAAACTTGAAAGCATTGGATAAAAGATTGTTCCACACCAGATACAGAAGCTCCGCATCCGCATTCACCGTTACATCCGCTGCAATCTCGGTTTCGATTTCAATGTCGGACTTCTCCCAGACATTTTCGAATTGCAACAAACACTCGCAAAGCTGCTCACTCAAATTATACTCCGCCTTATTACAATAAATATTCTGATTCTCCAAGCGGTTTAATTTCAAGATATTCGTCATCATATCAGAGATACGTTTAGAACCGTCGCACACCCCTTTGGCATATTCAATTCTCTTCTCATCCGGAAGATCATCGGCCTGCAGAAGTGTTCCGAAATTCTGCATTACCGCCAGCGGTGTTTTCATCTCGTGGGATACATTGGCTATAAAATCCGTGCGCAGGGTTTCCACTCCGGATAATTCCTCCGCCATTTTATTAAAACACTCAATAATTTCATTGAATTTATCATCCGTTCCAACGCGGCTGATAGGCTGAATACGCACGCTGAAATCACCCTGCATCATCTTCTCCGTTGCCTCGGTGATTCTTTTCACAGGACGCTCTACCGTAAGTTTTCTTCGTATAATATCAAATGCCGTAAAAACAAAACTTAACAAAAGCACATTGCCAAAAGTAAGCTTCGCCGCAAGTGTTATATTCTCTTCTGTCAAAACGAGATCCAACGAATCCCGCATAACAGATACAAAAAGCATCATGCAACAAGTGGTTACAAATGCCACCAGTACAAAGAAAACAATATAGTTATTTACCGCAAAAAGTACTTTTTCGTATGTATTTTTCTTTTTCACGAAAACACCACCTTATACCCAAGTCCGTGTACAGTCACAATTTCAAAATCATCACATGCTTCAAGTTTCGCACGAAGTTTGGTCATATACACATCCACCGTTCTGGTTCCCGATGCGGTGTCCGCATCCCAGAATTCGTCCATCAGTTGACTTCTGGTAAAAGTTTTCTTGGGGTATGAAAGCATTTTATATAAAATGTTAAACTCTCTTGTGGTAAGCAATATCTCTTCTTCACCAAGGTAAGCCGTACGCTCATCCATATCCATTTTAAAATTGCCAACGGTAAGACTTCTTGACGTGGCAATCTTTGCACGTCGTAAAAGGGCACCGATACGCAGGAACAGTTCATCCAAATCAATGGGTTTTACCATGTAATCGTCTACACCTACACGAAAGCCCTTCTGCTTTGACGCAAAGTCGTCCCTCGCCGTCATAAAAAGAATAGGGATTTCTTCGTTTAAAGAACGCACTGTTTTGGCAAACTCAAAACCGTCTATTCCCGGCATCATCACGTCGGATACAATCAAATCAAACACTGTATCGTACATGACGTCATAGGCCTCTTCAGCGCCAAGACACCCTGTAGCCTCATAGCCGCTGCTGTTTAAAAAGGAACAAACGGTTTTATTTAAATCTCTGTCATCTTCTACCACCAGAATTTTGAACATAGGGATTCCTCCTTATCTACTATTTCCAATGTACACGATAACATTCAAATGTTAAAGTTTTGTTTAAGTTTCTCTTATTTGTTTTTATGTTTAAAAGAAACTTTCGTTTACTTATTTCTCCTGCATAAACTTCTCGCTGAGTTTCAAAACTTCTTCGCCGTATTTCTTCTTACGTGAAGAAAGAATGCTCTTGAACATCGGATAATTGATGATTGCCATTATTATTCCGATAGCACCAATAACAATACCGGGCGCCATAGTATTTTTCATGCCTAAAATATTTCCGATGTCTGTCATCACAAGGCTCATTCCGCTACCCATAATGATGGCGCTAAGACTACCGAACACATATGCAAATACGTTTGCCGGACGCTTTACCTTTGCATCCAATGCTTTTAATTCGTCTAACTGTGTATGTTCCTTCTCTGTGTATTCGCTTCTGATTTTCTGTACCAAAAATTTCTGATCGTTCCTATTCATTTCTTTTCCTCTTTTCTTTTTGCTGTTTGTTTTTTATCAAATTTACTGCTTAGATGTTTTTGAATGTTTTATAAAATGTTTCTGCTTTGTGAAATCATTATTTTTCACCGGAAAGTCTTTTCTTTGCATCTTCTACGCTTTCACCCTCTTTGGCAAAAAGCTTCTCAACGCACTTGTCACTCACCTTGTTGAAACCATCTACAGCGCCGGTCTCAATCTTCTTGTAGCCTTCTACCACGCCGGTTTCAATTTTCTTGTAACCCTCTACTACCTTTTCTGCGATCTTTTCGTTTGCTTCTACTAATTTAGACATATCTTTGTTCTCCTTTTTATAAAATTGTTTGGTTTTGTTTCAGTTTGTAATTGCATTTTATCGAGGATTTGTTTGAAGGTTGTTTGGGAAATGTTTCTGTTTTGTTAATTACGAAAACAAACAAAGAAAAAAAGCTCCGATTTCTACCTTTCAATAGAAACCAAAGCCCTTCTCTCTTGGAATAGCCCTGCACATCAACCTTTGCGGTAAACCTATGCTTTATCCATCTATTCTATGTATATTAAAACGCACTTCCGGAATTACACCTTTTTGGGGGTATGGACTGTCTTTTTTGCTTAATTGCCCTTTTTTCGCAATTATTTCCTCCACCAATCCATATACGTTTAAAAGCTGTTCCTGTGTTTGCCTGCCATCAAGATGTCCCGTCCATGCGGAATATCCCTCTGACATATATCCTAAAACTTTTTGGGCTCCTATCTTCCACTCTACAAGCGAAGTAGCACCTTTGCCCTGCATCCATAGCCTTACATTAACATCATCTCCCGTGAACATCAGCTTATTGGCATGTTCAATAAACATAACCGAACCTAATGTATGACCGGGTATTTCCTGAACTTCAATATAACGATTTCCAATATCAAAAATATCTCCATTATGCAAAGGTAACGCTTTTCCCATTTTTTTATTATGATATGGCTGTATTTTTTGTTTTTCTGCTAAAACCATAGCCATTCCAAACAGTCTGTTTTCCAATATTCGATTGTAGAGAATATTATCCTTTTCGCTCACATAATAATCTCCCAACTGACGCAAGCCACATGTATGGTCAGGATGTCTGTGTGTCGCTACCGCAATAACCGGTTTATCCGTCAGTGTAAGAATTGTTTCTTTCAAATTACCAATTCCCCAACATCCATCAATCAGTAGTGCTTTTTCACTTCCTACCACGAGATAACAATTTGCTCTTCCATTTTCATCAAACCTATATGTATGTTCTGCTATTTCTTCTATTTTGTAAAACATCTATTTTTCCTTCCATTTACCATAATTTAAGAGGCGATTTTACTCGCCCCTTAATTACTAAGCCCTTTTATTTCTCTTAGTTATCAGCTTATCACAACATGCCAAAACTCCCGGCAAGACAAATAAAATCAACACAATTGCCACAAAAGAACCAATAGAGAGCGTTTTTACAATAGCTGCTACGGTAGGCTCTTTAAAGCCATTTCCTACTATAGCAGTTACTATAACGAGAATCAAGCCGGAAGTTGCAATCGTATGAATTGCTCCTGCGTAAGCTTTTTTTAAGGATTCCAAAACAGTCTCGTTCTTTCGGTTTTCAACATAGTAGTTGGTATATAAAATGCCATAGTCAATTG
>CAZYVY010000023.1:0-29362 GCA_964651555.1 uncultured Lachnospiraceae bacterium
CAATGGCTCTAGTAATTGCCTGGCGAATCCACCATGTAGCATAAGTAGAAAATTTGTATCCTTTGCGGTAATCGAATTTTTCGACAGCCTTAATAAGACCTAAGTTACCTTCCTGAATCAAGTCAAGGAATAAAAGGCCTCGTCCAACATATCGTTTAGCAATGGAAACAACCAGACGCAAGTTTGCCTCTGCAAGTCTCTTCTTTGCTTCCTCGTCACCCATTTCCATTCTTTTTGCCAATTCAATTTCTTCTTCCGCACTTAAAAGGGGCACCTTACCGATTTCTTTTAAATACATTCTGACAGGGTCTTCTGTTCCAACGCCTTCCGGCACGGAAAGATCGATATTTTCCACATCGACATCAACATCCAGTTCTTCACTGTCTGCCATAAGAAGTTCTTCGTCTACGGGTTCCTCTTCTTCCTCTGTAATGCGCAGAACATCAATATTGTTCTTTTCCAAGGTTTCCAGTATTTTTTCAAACTGCTCCTCTTCCAAATTCATGTCCGCAAAATTTGCGCTGATTTCATGATATTCCAGCATATTCTTTTTCGTTTTTGCAAGCTCGATGAGTTCTTTTAACTTCTCATCAAATTTCTGCTTTGTACTTTCGTCCATTCTTTTTCCATCCTTCCGTTTTATCATCTATTTTGGTCTTATTCCAGAAAAATATGCGTTTTTGCTAATTCTTCCAAGGCTTTTTTACCTTCAATAACCTGTGTAATGGCATTGATATCGGTTCCCGACTTTGCAGAATAGTACTCAAAACTGTTACTTTTTACTGCTACTAAAATATCATGGAAAGCCTTTTGACGTTCTTCTTTGGTATGAATTTCTTCTACCCCGGTGGTAAAGAGCTCACTTAACTTGCTTTGTTCTTCCGGGTCTTCCATAAGACTGATAAGTAATGCAGGATTCGCATTTCCTTTTTCCAAATCTTCAAAAAAACGCTGTGCTACCGGTTGATATAACTCATCCGTAAAATCCTTTGCCGAAATATACGGCTTTACCTTTACGTAAAGTTCCGGTTCTTCAGCCAGCCATGTAAGTAACAACTGCTGTGGTTTGCGTTTATTATCCTCAGCCTTTGCTTTTGTCGCACCCATGGCAGACCGGGGACGTTGAATCTGTTTTACCTCCCCCTGCATGGCATTCTTTGATACCTGTTCCCTGAGAGAATCTCTGGGGACACCATACTTAGCGGCTACTGCAGTTAAATAATTTTCACGCTCGATTTCATCAGAAAATTCTGACAACAGTTTTGCAACCTCCCGGTAAAATCTTGTCCGTCCGTCAGGATCTTTCATATCAAATCCCTGCTCTGCAATGCGAACCTGGAATAAAAAACTGTTTTCTGCTTCATCCATGCGCTTCTGAAACTCGTCCGCACCCAGATTCTTAATAAATTCGTCCGGGTCCTTATATGGTTTCATGCTAATCACCTTGGATGCAAGGCCTGTTTCTCTGAGTATCTGTATGGCACGGAGCGCCGCTTTGGTTCCCGCTCCATCGCTGTCATAAGCCAATAACACATCCTTGGTATAACGTCTTAAAAGATTGGCCTGTCCCGATGTAAAAGCAGTACCCAGGGATGCCACCGCCTGCGTAAATCCTGCCTGATGCAGGGCTATTACATCCATATATCCCTCACATAGAATCATATTGCTTTTACGGGATGTCCTTGCAAAATTCAATCCGTACAAATTACGGCTTTTATCAAAAATCTCCGTTTCGGGAGAGTTTAAATACTTCGGTTCTCCTTCTCCCATAACACGACCGCCGAATCCAATGACACGGTGGTTACTGTCCTGTATGGGAAACATAACACGATTCCAAAACTTGGAGCTTAAGCCTTTCTGTTCCGAAAAACCTGCCAATCCCGAATCCTTAATTTCATCATCTTTAAAACCTTTGCTCTTCAGATAGGCAATCAAATCATTGCCATAACTGCTGGCATACCCCAAACCGAAATGATTTCTGGTTTCCTCAGACAGCTGACGCCGCTCCAGATAACTCATTCCTATTTTTCCTTTATCGGAACGCAGCAGATAATAATAATATTTTGCTGCCTCTTTATTCACCTCAAGAAGTTTTGCCCGCCGGCTGTCTTTTGCTTTATTTACCGCACTGTTTGTTTCTTCCGGCAACTCCACACCGGCACGTTCCGCCAAATATCTTACCGCTTCCGGAAAAGTATAATTTTCATACTTTTGCAAAAAAGTAAATACCGTACCTCCCTCACCACATCCAAAGCATTTATACATCTGTCTGGACTGATTCACGGAAAACGAAGGAGTTTTCTCATTATGAAAGGGACAACAACAGGTATAGTTACTTCCCTTTTTTTGTAAATGCACATATTGTGAAATCACATCCACAATATCATTCCTCTGCTGGACTTCAGCAATGATTTCTTCTGAAAAATACATGTATCTTCCTCATCTTAGTTCCGATGTTCCAACCGGCGCATAACATCTTTCTTTATCGCGCAACTGCCTGCCAATCATTTATCACACATTCTTAACCGTGCCATGACTTCGGAATAAAAATTTCATCATATTGAGCAATGGCAAAACGGTCTGTCATTGCCGCTATATAATCACATACAATTACTTCTTTGGGTGTGCCATTTTCATGCATGATTAAAAGCTCTTTCGGCAACAATTCCAAATGTTTTAAATAATATTCATAGAGTGTGGTAATCAGCATCTCTGCCTTACTTTCTTCGCTCTTGGCATCCGGATTCTGATACACACGCTCAAACATAAACTGTCTTAATTTCTGCATGCCTTCCGCAACAGCCGGAGACATAACGATATCATTTCGGTCCGTACTTTCAGTTACAATATCGTGAATAAATCGGTCCAAACGTTCTCCTGTGGTATAACCCAACACATCCCCGATTTCCTTTGGAATATCTTTTTCAGTAAGAATGCCTCCGCGAATGGCATCATCCATATCGTGGTGGAAGTAAGCAATTTTATCGGAAAAGCGAACAATTTTACCTTCCAAGGTAGAAGGCATGGACGAAGTCTGGTGATTTAAAATACCGTCGCGAACTTCCATGGTAAGATTAATGCCCTGACCGTCTTTCTCAAGGAAATCTACGGTTCTCACGCTCTGTTCATTATGTTTAAATCCGTAAGGACACACCAAATTTAGTGCACGCTCTCCGGAATGACCGAAAGGAGTATGTCCCAAATCGTGTCCCAAAGCAATGGCCTCCACCAAATCTTCATTTAATCGTAAAGCCTTGGCAATGGTTCTCGCATTCTGTGAAACCTCCAAAGTATGAGTCAGTCTCGTTCTGTAATGATCACCTTCCGGCGTCAAAAACACCTGTGTCTTATCCTTCAAACGGCGAAACGCCTTACTGTGAATAATACGGTCTCTGTCACGCTGAAAAACAGGGCGGATATCACACTGCTCCTCGGGGTGAAGGCGTCCTTTTGAATTCATACTTAACATCGCGTAAGGACTTAAATATTCCTTTTCATACAATTCCAGTTTCTCACGGATTGTCATAGTCTTGCTCCAATTCTAAAGTTATTTACTTTTTCACCTCGACCACTGCTTAGTCAAAATGAAAAACATAAAACTTCCTGTCAAATTGTAAACGATAGTCTCTATTTTTAATATTCGCGGTTGAATTAATATTTCCTTTTTTATTTTTATAATTAACCAAATTTCTTTCAATTGAAAAAAAGTTCAATTCTTAACTAAAAATATCCTCCTTGTGAAAGTTAAAAACGTTACACAAAGAGGATATTACTATCATTTTTATATTTATGAATTTTATTCACTTACCACATCCGGCGTAGATACAATCGTGATTTTATCAACCAGCCACATATTATCTGCATTCAAATATTCAAATGCAGTAGGGGAACTTTCAGTGTAATAATAAGGATTTATGATATAGGTATGTTCCGGACTGTTGCTATGCCCCCAAATCAGGTTATATCCATTACCTCTTCCGTTGTTATTAGTAAATAAAACAAGATCTTCTCCGGTTGTCCCGTACTGTGCTGCTTCCGGTCCTCCCAAGCCTTCCATGTATTCATCAAAAGTAAAATTTAAGGAATCATTTAGGATCGGCGTTGTATAATACACGTCACTCACACTATCCCCTTCGATATCAACAGTTAATCCAAGACAGTATGCTGTAGACACCTTAACATACGCAGGATCATAATAATCCGGCTCAATTTCGTATTCAATCCGTTTAAAATCAGAAATATCAATTGCAACTGCTATTTCCTTATCGCAATTAGAATAATCCGTCCATAGAATAATCTGCTCATCATAAATTTTTCCATAATGCTCATTTAACGCAATCGCGACTTCTAATTCCGCCCCGCTTAAACCTTTTTCTTCCAGGTATGCATATTCGCCATTGCCGGTATTATTGATTTCCTCTTGGCTTACTTCTTCACCACTTGCAACCATAGTTTCCGTATTTTCTGTTTCCTTACCAACAGTATTATTTGACCCTTCTGTTGCAGTATCGTTGCAACCTGCCAAAAACGTAACTGACATAATTGTAACAAGCATAAAAGTATATATTTTATTCTTCATAGCTAATCTCCTCCACATATTTTTTACATATTATGTAATTTATTTGTTTACCATGGTTCCGGCTCTATTCGCGGGAATTCACAACCAAGAGGTATAAGAAAATCCTCCGAATATATTTCATCAATCATATTACCATAGGGACATTTCTCAGGCTCCAATGCTTCCCATGCTTCTTTGGTATAAATTCCATTATCACCAAAACGGTAAAGATCAGCTTCATATTCACCATTCTCCATTTCCTTGAACATTTCGCGCACTTCACAATATATTACATAATCATCAAACACCCATGCAAAATTTATACTTGTAGAAAGTCCCCATATTACATTACTCTTGGTGGCACCATAATCCGCATAATCATAACTTATATAATTAGGTGATCCATACTGTTCCACTAGATAGTCTACAAAATACTCTATATATGCATCTTCCTTTCCTTCTTCCTCTTCCACAGTAGTGATATCACATCCGAATAGATCATACAAATCTTCTTCACGAGAAATAACCGGAATATAATAATATCCTTTCTTAATACATTCTTCCGTAGATATCTCTTCACTTGTATAATTGTTTACATATACGGTAAGTTCCGGCACATTAAAATACACAAAATGCAACATTAAATCCACACCGGATTCGCCTTCAAAATACGGATATATTGGTTGTTCCAAAGTATGTGTTCTCCCTTTTATCTCTGCATTCAGAATATCCTCCGGCTCAAGTGGCAGCGTAATTGGATTATCAGAATCCGGATATATCACTATTTCCGGCTGACTTTCTAACTGTCCTATAGAATAATCATGGGTTGCAAACCATGAATTCTCCTTGTAAAAGTAAGGGTCGCCGTCTCCATCATACTCACTGATAACAGTCTCCGCATCCGGAAGTGTGCCTGCATCATCTGCCATGCTCATTGCATTATCTTCTGATACATCCTCTAAAGAACTATTCTGTACTATCCCGGTTTGTTCTTCCCCGGACTTATTGTTCATTATATTTACAACTGCAATTGTAAGTCCTGCCACCGCAACCAAACCTATGATGCCAATGACTATTTTATGTTTCAATAAACTTGATAATATTTTTCCTACTTTACCCATAACCCTATTTCCTTTCATTGCACCTGTTGCTGCTTTTTTTGCCACTTTGCCGACCACAGTATCCCTTGCAGACTGCGCCGCGACCACCTTCGCTTCTGCCTCAACAGTCCGCACCACTTCATCTGTCACCATCTGTTCAACCGTATGCGTAGCACCTGCTACAATACCACCATGCAAAACATCCAGGCTTTGCATAATATTCGACCATACATCGGGGGCTACGATATTCTCTGCCTCCATGGCAAGCAAACCTGCCAGAAACGGTATGGGTGCAAACGAATAAAGCTTATCCTTGCTTTCATTTTCATACTCCAGCACGCCTTCTTTAATCTTCGCTCTGGACACGCTCAATCGGTATTTCACGGTTCCCGGCGGGCATTCCATAATATCAGCGATTTCTTCGATAGATAAATCATTAAAATAAAACAGAATTACCGTCTGATACTGGATGTCAGATAACTTTTTACGCATAATATCCATAACAATTTTACGCTTTGATTTCTGCGTAATATATTCTTCCGGAAGAAAACTTTCATTACTCTCTGTCGCCATATTGGTCATACTTTCCGGTTCCATAAGCATAGGTGAATTCTTTAATAAAAGTTTTTTACACTTGTTTACGGCTATTTGCGAAATCCATGCCGTGAATTTTTCTTTTTCCTGTAATTGCTCCAATTTCTGATATGCCGTAATATATGTTTCCTGCATTACATCCTTGGCATCTTCTTCGTTATTTAGGAAACTGATACAAATAAAATATACTGTTTTAGATGTCTCCTGATAAATTTCCTCAAAGGCCTTTCTATCGCCGTTTTGAATCCGCTCAACCAGTCGTGCAATTTTTTCCTGCTCCATTTTTTACCTCCTTCCATTTGTTGCTGATATTATTAAGATACTTTGAAAAATAAAAAGGTTGGGTTTTTTATAGTTTTAGTTGAATAAAAAATGAAATATTTTATTACAACCACATAACCGCTATATTCACAATTACAACGGTCAGGATACCTGCCACAGACACAGCCACCGTCCCCATGGCAGCATACACTTCACCAAGTTCTACTAAACGTCCGCAGCCTACACCGTGGGAAGCCGCACCAATGCCTAAGCCTTGGGCAACCGGGTCGGTTATTTTCAATGCTTTTAAAAGGCTCGGTCCTACGACAGCCCCAAGAATACCTGCAATGGTTAATCCCACAATAGTAATGGCTCCTATTCCGCCAAGGCTTTCCGTAATCGGCAAAGCAAATGCAAGAGTTACTGATTTGGATATCAGTGAACGGATAATGGTTTCATCCAGTTGCAACCAATAAAAGCTTCCAATCATAATCAAAATATGCGCAATACATCCTGCCAACACAGATATAATCACTGTAGCCGGATTCTTTTTTAATATCTCAACCTGCTTGTACAAAGGTATTGCCAGACATACCGTTGCCGGCTGAATGAAATACGTAATATATTTTGCTCCGTAATCATAGGTTTCATAATCAATCTGA
The DNA here is from genome assembly GCA_964651555.1 of uncultured Lachnospiraceae bacterium. GTDB lineage: Bacteria > Bacillota > Clostridia > Lachnospirales > Lachnospiraceae > UBA3766. The sequence continues at coordinate 7,176 of CAZYVY010000023.1, forward strand.
AATACTTTTAAGAAGAGAATAATGATGAACATGGCGATAATTAAAGGACTTAAGAACGCCTTCTTAAACTTCTTCTGAACTGCAAATCCCACCGCATAGGCTGCAACACTTAAAGTAAATCCAAATAACAGTGATTCCGAGAAAAACTCATTCATTTTCGCTTCCTCCCTTCACTTCCATTGCTGCCTTCTTCTTTTTATGATTGATAAAAAGCTGTGCAATCCCTCCGGTTACTACCATAACTACCAGCGTAGACACAATGGTAAGAATGACAATAACAACGACATTCTCCCCCAATAAACTCATGGAATCCATAAGACTTACGCAATTCGATATAAAAAGGAAGGGCAGAATCGTCAAAAAGAAATTTCCTGCGCCCTCCACATATTTTAACTTCAATACCCCTGTTAAAAGTAACACAAACAACAGTACCAAACCGTAAATACTGCCGGGTACGGGAATGGGAATCAGTTGCGCCATGATTTCCCCAATTAAGGTTACGGCAAAAATAATGCCGGTTTGAAAAATATACTTCATCTTTTTCTCCAAATAACTTTTTTAATTTTCAACAGCCATCTGTCGTTGTAATAATTTTACTTTTTTCTTTTTTCTTTGTCTATAATCTTTCACAAAATAGCATTTTTCTGACTTCATACTATATCTGTTTAATCCCGCCACAGAATTTAGAAATTTTTGTATTTATTTTAAAAAATGCCTTGACTTTTTTCTTAGGCTTTGTTAATATTGAAAAGTCGCAAAGATAAGTAATTAACTTTGATAAGATATGCGGGGATGCTGGAACTGGCAGACAGGCTAGACTAAGGATCTAGTGTTGGCAACGACGTGAGGGTTCAAGTCCCTTTTCCCGCATTAAAGAACCGAAGAATTATTCTTCGGTTTTTTTAAAAAATCAGGCGCAGGAGTGGCGGAATGGCAGACGCGCACGGTTCAGGTCCGTGTGTTGGCAACAACATGAGGGTTCAAGTCCCTTCTCCTGCATTATTAATGTATCCACCCCGGCTTTCATCGCATTGGGGTGGATATTTTTCTGTATGTACTCGGAAGCATATCATATTTTTCCTTAAATGCACCGGTAAATCTGCTCTGGCTCTCATATCCGACAGCAAAAGCAATCTGTGCAATGCTATCATTTGTTTCAAGCAATAATCTGGCAGCATGTTCCATTCTATGCTCCTTCATATGTGCAGCAATCGACGTACCGTATACATCCTTGAATGCCTTTTTTAACGTGGTTGGATTCATCAGAAACTGTTTTGATAGGTCTTCAATCGTAACTCTATCCGCAAGATGTTCCAACAGATACTCATGAATACGGTGAATAATTTCTTCGGTAGAACTGTTGTAATCTACTGTTTTCTCCGGACAAACAATTTCCATTACCTGTTCCACGGTTGTATGTAACAAATCACAACTCTCACTTTGGAGCACTTTATAATATACTTCTTTTCCATCACGTCTGCCGGAAATCAATCCGCTATCGTGCAACGAACGCAAATGATGTGAAACAGCCGGACTGGACATATCCAGCAAAGCAGCAATATTATTCACACATTCTTCATGATGACAAAGCAGCCAGAAAATCTGTAATCTTGTCGAATCACTGAGTTGCTTAAAAATTTCTGCCGTAGCAGAAAACAGCTCTGTCTTTGAAAGTTCTGCCTTTATATTCCCAATATTTTTTTCACCGTGCTGATGCGGAAGCGTAAATTCGTTCATATAAAACCCTCCAAATTATTCTTTTTGGAAATCTTATTCGCCTTTTTGGTAATCTAAAACCATAATGCATTGATTTCGGAAAACATATGCATTATACTGCATTTACAACAATTAAGCAACGTCTTAATTGATGCAATTCTAAAAATGAAAGGACGAAAAAAGATGAAAAAAACTTACAAAATTGAAGTGGACTGTGCCAACTGCGCAAATTTAATGGAAGATGCTACCCGCAAAACTGCCGGCGTTGCTTCCGCTACCGTAAATTTTATGACACAGAAGATGATTGTTGAGTTCGAAGATGGACAGGATGTCAATCAGGTAATGCAAAACGTATTGAAAGCTTGCAAAAAAGTTGAACCCGATTGCGAAATTGAACTGTAATCAAAGTACCGATAAATTACCCGGAGTTTTGTAAAAATTATACATACTCGGGTTGATACATCATGAAATTGGAGTACACAGCTATGAACAAAAAACAAAAAAAGATGCTTATCCGCATCATCATAACCGCAGTCATGTTGGTAGGATTACATTTTATCCCGGCAACCGGCATTCTGCAACTTGCACTTTATTTAGCCGCCTATCTTGTAATCGGCTATGACATTCTAAAAAAAGCCGGAAAAGGTATTCTCAACCGGCAGGTATTTGATGAAAACTTCTTAATGGCAATTGCCACTGTCGGTGCATTTGTTCTGGCGATTATCACTAAAAGTGGTGATTACGTAGAAGGTATTGCCGTAATGCTGTTTTATCAGATTGGCGAGCTGTTCCAAAGCTATGCAGTAGGCAAAAGTCGCAGAAACATCAGCAATCTGATGGACATCCGTCCGGATTATGCCAATATTGAAGTCGATGGAACACTTCAACAGGTTGATCCTGATGAGGTTTCTGTTGGAAGTATTATTATCGTTCAGCCGGGTGAAAAGGTGCCTTTGGATGGTATCGTGGTAGAAGGAAACAGCAGTCTGAATACCAGTGCTCTGACTGGCGAAAGTGTTCCTCGTGATGTAAATGCGGGCGATGAAATCGTCAGCGGATGTATCAATATTAACGGTGTACTGAAAATTCAAACTAGCAAAGAGTTTGGAGAGTCAACTGTTTCCAAGATTCTGGATCTCGTTGAGAATGCAAGCTCCCGCAAATCCAAATCCGAAGCGTTTATCTCCCGCTTTGCCAAGGTCTATACTCCTGCGGTTTGTATCAGCGCAGTAGTACTTGCAATTTTACCGCCCGTTATCCGCATGGTTATGGGAATGCCCGGAGATTGGATCAACTGGCTGTATCGTGCTTTGACTTTCCTTGTTGTAAGCTGTCCATGTGCGCTGGTCATTAGTGTTCCGTTGAGCTTTTTTGCCGGTATCGGCGGTGCAAGCAAAGAGGGGGTTCTCGTAAAGGGTTCCAACTATCTGGAAGCATTGGCCCAGACCAAATATGTTGTTTTTGATAAAACCGGAACGCTGACTCAGGGCGTATTTGAAGTTACCGGCATCCATCACAATAATTTGAGTGATGCTGAACTTGTTGAATATGCTGCTCTGGCTGAATGTGCTTCTTCGCACCCAATCAGCAAGAGCTTGCAGAATGCGTATGGAAAAGAAATTGACCGCAGCCGCGTCAAGGACATTGAGGAAATCAGCGGTCATGGTATCGTGGCAAAGGTCGATGACCATGTTGTTGCTGCCGGTAATGACAAGCTGATGAAAAAACTGAACATCCAACTTCAGGAGTGCCACAGCGTTGGTACCATCATCCACATGGCTATTGATGGCGTGTATGCAGGTCATATCGTAATTTCCGATGTGCTCAAGAAAAATTCCGGCAAGGCCATTGCGGAACTGAAAAAGGCAGGCGTTAAGAAGACCATCATGCTGACCGGCGATACCAAGCGTGTCGCGGATCAGGTTGCCGCCAGCCTGGGCATTGACGAGGTTTACAGCGATCTGCTTCCCGGCGACAAGGTATCCAAGGTCGAGCAGATCCTTGCCGGAAAGAAGGAGAAGGAAGTGGTTGCCTTCGTGGGCGACGGCATTAACGATGCCCCTGTTTTGACCCGTGCGGACATTGGTATCGCCATGGGCGCAATGGGTTCTGATGCCGCAATCGAAGCTGCCGATGTGGTGCTGATGGATGATGAGCCTATGCAGATTGCAAAAGCCATTAAAATTTCCAGAAAATGTATTGGCATTGTAAAACAAAATATTACCTTTGCCTTAGTCATTAAATTCGCATGCCTTGGGCTGAGTGCAGTGGGTATTGTAAATATGTGGATTGCCATTTTTGCCGATGTAGGCGTTATGATTATTGCGGTTCTAAATGCTATCCGTGCTTTAAATGTTCACAAACTGTAAATCTGTATTCTATATAACAACAGAAAGCCGCCGGCAACTCTGCCGACGGCTTTTCTTATCTTACTCATTCACTTTACTGTTTCTGTGACACCCTCATGCCATCCTCAGAAATATCCAAATAACCTCTCTGCTCCGCATAAGAGATTGCAATTCCTACCACCTGGTCAATATTGGCAGTCACTCTGTTAAAACCGAACACCTTAGCAGTTTCTTTTATCAAATCGTCTCTGGACAGTGATAAATTCAAGTCAACAACTTCTTTTACGGCATTTACCACTTCTTCTGCCGGAATCTGATTCATTGTTCGTTTCTCCAAATCCCCCGCTTCGTGCAAACGATAAATTCCATACTCGCAAGGGTCCATATTCTGCAACCACAAGAATGTTTTTCCCGCGGTATTGGTCTGTATTACAGGTATTTCCCGTAGAATTTCCTCGAACACAGCATCAGACTTCGGGGTATTTCTCATCATTCCCCAAGAGAGAAGGACTTTCTTCTTCATTAAATCATATTCAATGGGTGATTCTGTCTGCAAAGTTTTTTCAATTGCTTTTATAATCTGAACCTTGGTTTTTGGTTCATAAAAGTCTTTCGTATCACCTAGCTTCGGTAATTCAACATGTACATACTCTTTGGGCAAAACTTCTTTTTTGACAGATATCTCCTCCATCTGTTCCGTACTGATACTTCCGGCAATAACTTCCGTGTCCGTTTCGTTTATGACTGCTGTATCCTCACCGGATACAACACCGGCATTTTCTTCACCTGAAGATTGTACCTTATCATCTTCTGTTGCACTCACTGCATCTGCACCGGGCTCTGTAGCAGCTTCGTCTGCATATAACTCCGGATGCAAAATTCTCTTCATCACCTCTTCTATCTTGGCAAACTCACGCTCCGGTGTATCCAGCCAGTCCAGAGTCCATACACGGTGCAAATTCCATCCTAATCCTTTCAAGACGGAAGGCTGCCCAAGATTACGGTCCCTGGCTGTTGCGGCTGCCATATAATTCTCACCGTCGAGTAAAATACCAAGGCAGTACTTGTCGGAATTTTCAGGATCCATAACTCCGATATCTACTTTATACTCAGACGTACCAATATCAAGATCTGCATTATATCCTGCTTCTCTTAAACGCGACACAATGGACTTTGCCACATCGCTGTTACGAAGCTTAATATTATTTACATTTTGATAAAGAGCATTTTTACCTCTTGCCGCAAATTCCAAAAAGCCTTTCAATCCAATAATACCTGCAGCCGAAGTTCTGGACAAATCCAGTTGTTCGGGACGGAAAGAAGAATAAATCATCATGCTCTTTCTGGAACGTGAAATTGCAACATTCAAACGTCTCCAACCGCCATCCTGGTTTAAGGGGCCGAAGTTCATCGCCACCTTACCGCTTGCGTCCGGACCATATCCTACAGAGAAGAGAATTACATCACGTTCATCACCCTGCACATTTTCAAGATTTTTGATAAACAGCGGTTCTTCCACGTTCACACAGTATTGCTCCAAATCCGGTTCCTTATGCAACGCCTCATGCAACAAATCATCAATAAGCTCCTGTTGAACAGAACTAAAGGTAACCACACCGATACTACTCTTGCGAAGTTCTTCATCATGCAATCTTCGCAACACTTCTTCTACCACAGCCTCTGCCTCTGCACGATTCTGCTTAGTTTTTCCTCTGTCGTACTGACCTTCCACATAAACCCATTTCACCTCCGAAACGCGGTCATTAGGAGACGGGAAAGTATATAATTTATTATCATAATATGTCATATTGCTGTAAGCAATAAGACTCTCATGCCTTGAACGGTAATGCCATAAAAGGTGATTTTGAGGCATACCTAGCGCCAAACAGTCATCCAACAAGCTTTCCATATCCTCTACTTCAATATTTTCCTCGTCATGCTGATTGGTCATAAAAAAGCTGGTAGGCGGAAGCTGCTTCGGGTCACCTACAACAATCACATTCTCTCCCCGTGCCAATGCGCCGACAGACTCGCCGGTAGGAAGCTGGGAGGCCTCATCGAAAATAACCAAATCAAACTTCGGGAAGGACGGGTCTATGTACTGTGCCACGGAAATGGGGCTCATTAACATGCAGGGACAAATTTTACGTAGCAACACCGGGATTTCATTAAATAATTTACGAATAGGCATAGCTTTTCTCTGGCTCTTAATCGCCTTACGAAGAATACCGATTTCTGAAGTTCCTGCAAAACCTTCTCCCGCCGTGGGAATCTTAGCAGATAATCTTGCCACAACCTCTTCTCTTGTAAGAACCTCGAACCGTTCTGAAATCTCACCAAAACGTTCAATTGCCGCTGTAAATCCTGCTCCGTTAAAATGAGCAAGAACATCCCTTGATGCAATGGTACCACCGGCTGCCGCCTTGGCAAAATTACATTCAAATGCAGGAATAAATTCGTCTTCTTTGAGCTCACCCTTACGATACTGCTCTGTAAGCTCAGAAAGTCCCAACTCATTGACCTTCTTCTCTGCATTACAGTATGCCGTATAAGAACGCAGTTCCTCTGCATGGGACATCCATCCGGCACAACGTTCAAACAAAGCAGGGATTAAATCCTCTTCGCCACGGAACGAATTCCAATCCAGTCCAAACTTCGTAATCAACTGATTTTCTATTTCCAGACATGCCTTGGATTTCTCTATAAACATTTCGAAACCCTCTGTCTCTGTTTGCATAAGTTCAGCAACACCGCCCTCGGCAATCAACGCCGGCAACACGGCATAATATCCGCTCTTTCCTTGGTTTTCTGCAAACATTTTACAAAGAGCCAAGTGCTTTTCATATATAGCTGACAGCTTTTCCCAATCCGTATCCGACTGCCTGTATAAACCTACAAACGCTTTTTCAAAGTCGGAATTCACTGTCGTATTTTGGTTCATACGATGATATAACTCTATCCGCTCATATAATTTTTCCAAATTATCTGCCTGTACCATGTTGGGATTCAATGCAAGGAAACGAAGTTCTTTTACAAGGGCATTAATATCCATCTTCTTGCCGATTGCCCACTTACCTTGAGCTGCAATCAAACGTTGTCTTGCATTGGCAATATCATAATCAAATACCGCCGGCTTAAAGTGCGTTAAAATCTCCTTACGCAAATTCTGCAAATTCCTGCCTCCGGTAATTTCTCCACGGATGACATCCTCAGCTTTTAATGCATACCCCTGTACTAATAAACTGTCATAAATTTCTTCCATACCAAGAAGATAGGAAGCCACTCTTTCCAAAAGACACAAATCATCCATTGTTGCCGTTTCGGGAAGCTCCAGAGTTGCGCCCAGTTGTGCAAGCACAGCACTCTTTTCACGCAATGCAAGCTGATACTTACCTAATATTTCTTCCCACTCTTTGCGAAGCTGCATGGAATATTCATATAATTTAAATTCTTTTAATGCATGGTTAGAAATACCGCCGCATTCTTTACCGATTGCCGTACATTCTGAAAGACTTGCAAGACACTCATCATAAGCTTTGGAATTCACATCCATTGCCCATTCTTCCGTAAAGAACACCTTTCCGTCATATGCCTTCATCAACTCATATTTGCCGATTAATTCATATACGGAATATCCACTGGCCTGCTTTTCATGTAACGCTTCAACCACTTCATTTAATTTACAACGTTCTGCATATAATTTATCCGCATAAGCCTGATACTCTCCACTGCTCTTTTTACCACCGGCTTCCAATGTCCGTTCAAGCTGGCTTAAAACAGCCTGCTTCTGCGCCTTGTTGGAATGCAGTTCCAAACAAAACGGTGCCAGACCAACCTTTTCCAAACGTTTCTGAACGACGGATAACGCAGCCATTTTCTCTGCCACAAAAAGGACAGACTTTCCCTGATACAGGGCATTTGCAATCATATTGGTAATGGTCTGGCTCTTGCCGGTACCGGGCGGTCCGTGCAATACAAAACTTTCACCTTTTGATGCCGTTTCAATCGCCACCAGCTGTGAAGAGTCCGCACTCATTACTACTGCCATGTCACTGGGTTTTATACGGTTATCAATATCATCAGCCCCAATTTCTTCCTTGGGCTGCCATTCCATTTTACCGGAAATCAGACTGGCAACCACCTTATTGGAGGTAATCTCAGCCGAACGGTTACGCAAATCATTCCACATAATGAATCTGCTGAAAGAAAAAATGCCAAGGAAAGTAAGCGGAAGAACATCCCAGTTTTTCTTTTCCATAATGCTCTTTCTTACCGTATTTAAGACCAATGGGATATCCACACCGTTCTCATCCATGGGCAACGGGTCTAAACCACCTATATCCATGCCAAAATCCTGCCGTAAAAATTCCAACAGGGTAATATTAATCTGAGGCTCCTCATCACGGATACGGATATGATAACTTTTATCCTGTAATTTCTTGGTTACATCCACAGGCACCATAACAAGAGGCGCATAACGGGGTTTCTGACTTACATCGGATTCATACCATTTTAAAAATCCCAGTGCAAGGTACAGGGTATTGGAACCATTTTCTTCCATGCTCAGTTTTGCCTGACGCTGCAAGTATTTCATTCCTTTTGCCAGTTCTTCTTCCTGCATAAAGGTACGGATTCTTTTACTCTTGAACTCGGATGCTGCAATAGTCTTAATTTCTTCCGCATAATCCGTTACGGAAAAGATTTTATCGCTCCCCGGTGTCAGCTTGGAATCTGCCGGCAAGGGAAATACCGCAAAATCTTCCCCCTGGTTTAACGCATCCTCTAAATGGGCAGGTTCATCCACCATCAACTGTATGCCGGCCTTCGTCACACGAAAATTAAGCAACGTATTTCGCAAACTCAAGTCAAGAAGCTTACGCTCCCACAACTTCTGTTTAGTCATGGTATTCTCGGTTACAGTTGCTCCCCGTCCTACATTACTTAATTCTTTGGGGGCTTCCGCATCCTCAGGCGCGGTATCATAGGACACAATTGTATATGTACCGTTTTCAAGCACTCTCGCCGGCAATGGTCTGATATTACCGCCACGGCAACGTTCTACATCAATTGCCATGCGAAAGTCATCTTCTTTCGCCAATTGTTCTTTTGCTATTTTACATGCTTCTTCAAAAGATACATTCTTACCTGCCGTCATAACCGTACATTCTGCAACCGCAATTTCATCAATACCTTCGGCAGTTCTTTTCAACAACGCTGAAACATCATCCTGTACACATTCTGCAAAGGATTTTTCTTCCAGCCAGCAACCTATATATGCGTGTTCTTTATGTATCATAATCAAGGGATTTAAGCTCATCGCCTCCAATACGGAAGCATATAACACTGCCAAATCCAAACAGGTAGCCATCTTCTGTCCCGTAATTTCATCCGGTGTACGAATCTTTTGACCCACTGTTTCATAAGATACAGGAGGAAGGCAGTAAGCAATCGCCTCCTGCTTAATTGCTTCATAAACAGCAGCCATCTGCATTCTTACTTCATTGGGGTTCTGTGTGGAATATCCTAAAATAGACGGTTCACCCTTCCACTTTTCAAGCCATGTGGCAGCTTTTGCCAAAATCCCCTGCACCGCCGGGTGATTAGGCATTACAAAAGCACAAAGAAGTTCCGGCATATACACCGTACCGCTCCATTGTCCATAAGGCAAAATTTCTATTTCCAGATTTTCACTGCCCAGCTGCTCTTCACCGTTATACACTTCAATAGTAACGCTACCCACTTCTTTCTCTGTTAAAGAAGCCAGATACTCTCCGTTAATCACCGGAACCAAATGATTCAATTCCACATTTTCACCACCGGCAAGTTTCAGCACAGACACTTCCATATCGGTAGCAAATGCCGGGGCAAAAGAGACTTTTACCGTAAGACCGTTATACTCTTCCTCTGTCAAATTTGAGATTCTTATCTTTTTCAATGCATTAATTCGATTTTGTTGCATGGAAAAGCTAATGGTTTTATTCATAACGCCTTCTATTTTTAACTTAGTATCCATTCTCTTTTGCTCCTTTTTATCAAAATAAAAACTATTACAATTATATCAAAGTATTTGCCGTTATGCCACTGTCAACGGAGGATTTTTCTTCCGGGCAACAGATAAAGGAGAAGTTTAGCCAATACAACAGCCGACTTTCTATCGTATTGACGATTTCCGCGAAAGTTTTTAAATACTTCCAATACATAATCCCCGTTTAGCTCCGAAAGTTTCTTTACTCCGCTATCGGTTGCCACCTTAAAAAAGCTTTCAATTACTCCTCTTGCCTTCTCCTTGGACACTGCAAGAATACTGCTGTTTAAATGTTCTCCGGCTTTTCTTTTTTCTTTATTATATCTGCCAACTTTACGGATTCTTCCGTGAAAAAGTTCCCACTGGTACGGATCATGTTGCCTCATACCGTGGGAATTGCATTCTACCATAAACGATTTGCTGCTATCTTTTAACAAAAGCCCGATAAAACTCTCCGGTGCCACATATTTCCTGATTCTCGGGGCAATCCGGCAATACCGTTCCTCTTTAAGGAACTCCGGCCAAAATCCCGGTCCGTCAAAATTGTAAACCCTGTTTATTCTGTTTTGAACTTCCGCACCGCAATCCGCTGCCGCATATACAGCAAGATTGCCGCCTTTGGAGTGTCCGCATACAATCAACGGACAATCCATATAACCGGCCACCTTCTTTAAATACATTGAGGCATATTCCTGTGCCGGAATAGGAAACCGGTATACCATGCTAAAGCTTTCTTTCCACCCATTCAGGCTTCCGTCCGTCCCCCGAAAAGTAACACATGCCCTATTACAGGGCAAAAGGAAGGTCAAGGCAGACATCTGAAGATTTCGTTCTGCATTCCATACTTCCGCATAATAATTCAATTGAATCGTTCCAAATCGTTGGCTGTTCGCTGCCTGATAAAATAAAGCCCTGTTATTTTCCTTAAAAACAGAGCCACGAATCATAGTCTCCAAATCTCCCGAATATAAAATTTCTTTTAAAGTGACAAATTTTTGATTATCTTTTATCTGTGGCACTTTGCCCGTCCAGTCCATATAAGACAATTGGGCCAGCACTAACGCATCTGCCGAAGAAAAGTGCCGCTCCAAAAAAGTTTCATTTCCATAGGTTCGAATATAATCCAGAATATTACACATATTATCACTCCACTGATTTTACTTTATCATATTCTTTCCGGATTTCTTCATTTTTACGCATACCTACAAAATTCTACTGTCTAAAAACACCATTTATTTTTCTTTCTCCAACTCTTCCAACAATTTTTTTGCAATATCCATATACTCCTCTTCCACATCAGAAAAAGATCGTAATTCAATATCCGGAATACGTACCACTGCATATCCTTCATCCGGAACCGGTTCCTTAAGTAGTTCTACCAAATCATATGTAAGTAAAGCCCTGTCCACTTCCATAATCAGCTCCCACTCTTCTTTGCTCAAATCCCCCAGTCCAAATTTCTCGTAAACCGCTTTTAAAAAACGATCCTCTATTTCATAATATTGCGGCATATGTACTTTTATGGGTGTAATCAAATCACTCATGTAAGCTTCCGCAGCATCATGTAAAAGACAACCTAACTGCAAACGGGTATTCCACCCTCTTTCCTTTGCTTCCTTAGCACAATTAATACAATGCTGTCCTACGGAATAAAAATGCACCACCTGTCCATTTCCCCTGCACATAAGTGACAAAGCATGGGCAATGTCCTCAAGCATAATATCCCCTGCTTTTACCATCAGCGGATCTACTCTTTTTCCCGTATATGTTTTTAAATATGAATTCTTCTTTTCCATTTTATCTCTCCACATTCTGATTTTTCTTTTTATTTTAAAAAAGTGCTTGACTTATTAGTATGTTTCAGCTTATAATAGCATTCGTGAGTTGTGAAAACTCACAATCACATCGGGGTGTGGCTCAGTTTGGCTAGAGCGCTGCCTTAGGGAGGCAGAGGTCGCAAGTTCGAATCTTGTCACTCCGATTTTTTATTTATAAAAGACTTTATAAAGATAACACGAAAGCCCTTAAGAGACTTTCGTGTTTTTCTTATTCTTCTTATATCTGTACGGGCACATACCATGTTTACAGGTATTGCAATTTAAATTCGCATTACTGGTCCCGTAAAACCGTTCCGGATGCTTCCGGTAAGACACTTCCCAAACAATGGTATAGACAACCGCAATTGCTCCCAAAGACCATGAATAAACAGAGGGCACCAATACTAACGGGGTAACCAGCATAATAGAATCCCAGTTATAAATCCGGCAGACATTACAACATTTGTGTCGTAGGAAAATAATGCGGAACGGACAAATTCCAAATGCACACACCATATCACCGATAAAATACAAAAGCATCAGGCCAAACAATTCCTGCGGTCTGAAAATTCCGATGCAATATAACACAAACCATACTGTATTCATCAAAAAAAAGGCTCCTAACGCAAAAAAAGCTCTTTTATCCATTGTTCTTTTATGCTCTGCTTCCATCTCCGAAAACTTTCCGTTTTTCGCATATGCTTTTGACGGAACAAAATTACGTTTCAGGTACTTCTGCTGCCCGATATGATGAAACTTTCCCGGAATAAAACGCCATAACAGATCAATAAACAGGATAATCCAGAATATATCCACACCAATCCAATGGTTTTCCGATACAAAATTTAAATTCTCAGGATTCCGGATATACATATAACCAAACGCAATAAGTGCTAAAATTCCAAGAATTGACTTCCCGTAATAATAAAAATACAACTTCATCTAATATAAATTCCTTCTTCGTTCTATAAACAACGAAAACCAGGTAATGTTACTTACCCGGTTTTACTACGTTTACTTTAATATACTGTAATTGTTTCAATTACCAACTGAGATTTGTAATCTACATTCGCCTTATCTATTTTCTTCTGTAATTCCAATTCGCTCTTACATTTTACTGCAGAGGTAACATCTACCGTCATATAGAAACCACGAAGAAATTTTTCTGCCAGATACTCGTCTGTTCTTGTATTATGTGCAATATAATACTGTTCTGCCATATAACATTCCTCCTTCATTCACACTTTACACAAAAATATGTTTATCCCCTAATAAACATCTTACCACTTTTACTGAATAGACTCTGCTACAGGCTGGCTTTCCTGAATAATCATCAACTCTTCCGCTACAGCTTCCAACTTAATTCCGCATCGGTTACAGAAACAACTTTCATAAGGTAATACATTTCCGCAACCTTCACAGATTCTCATTCCCTGAAGTTTCATCTTACGATTAATCCACACCTTACGGTTATATTCCAAATTATTAATATTCGTGATGAGGTTCTTATATGTTGCGTCTGCGTCATCATTCTCTTTATTTGCCTTATAATATGACTCACCCAGCTGATAAATCATATTCTTCTTCTGCGTATCAACCTGCATGATACTCGCTTCAATCTTCTTTGCCTCTGCAGAATTAATATCACTTTGTGCTTTCCATCCCATATTTACTTCCCCCTTAATGTACAATTTACGACTTTATACACTCTCTATAATTATATTATATCCTATCATTTTTAAAAGTCAATGCGTTACTTTTTCTTTCTTATTTTTTCTTTTTTACGGAATAACCAAAACTTCCCTTCTTGTCGCCAAGGGATAAATATTCTCCATGGGAATAGGCTATTAACCCCGTATTATTCAGGGAAAACTTTCCTTTTTCATCCATGTAAGCTTCATCCACAGAAACCGCCGTTACCTCAGCAATAAACATCGTGTGTGAACCCAACACGATTTCCTGCTTAACCCGGCACTCCAAGCAAACCGGACTTTCAGCAATCCCGGGTGTTTTTACGGTTTTTGAGTCGCAGGGTGTAAGACCGGTCTGCTCAAACTTATCAACGTCCCTACCGGAACGTACACCACAATAATCGGTTGCTTTTACCAACGCTTCCGTTGTAAGGTTGATTACAAATTCTCCGGTTTCTTTTATAATATCATAGGAATATCGCTCCGGTCTGACGGATATGGATACCATGGGCGGTTCGCTGTTTACTGTTCCTACCCACGCTAATGTAATAATATTCGGTTTCTCGCCTTCTCTTTGGCAACTAACCATAACCGCCGGAACAGGATATAACATATTACCGGGTTTCCAAAACTGTCTTGCCATAATATACTCCCTTCTCTTTTCTATGAGTTTATCAAAAACAATGATGAAAATCAAACATAAATATGATATACTACAACGGTAATATAAAAGGAGAATGTATATATGAATTCATTATTATCAATCGGTCAATTTGCCAAATTATGTAATACCACCAAAGACACCCTGATACACTACGATGACATAGGGTTGTTTCATCCCTATCAAACAGGCGAAAACCAGTATCGGTTATATTCCACTTCCCAATGTCAAATGTTTCATCTCATCAGAATTTTAGTTGAACATAATATGCCACTTTTAGAAATCAAAAAACTTTTTGAAAACAATTCTGCGGATACACTCATGGAAAGCCTTACATTAAAAAGAAATGAATTATTGTATCGGAAACAATATTTGGAAAGTGCCATATTACACTTAGATGATTTATTACAACTACAATCCATTGCAACATCCAATCAATCCGATGAACCGTTTATGATAAATCAGGAATCACCGCAAGATTTCTTCGTAACTGCGGTCCCTACGCCAAACACAACTTCCAAACATATTTCTCAATCTTTAACCAAACATTTTGCCGATTGTTATAAGAATGGATTATATCCGTTTCCGATTACCTACATCATAAAAAAAGAGAGCCTGGCTGCAAGAAATTACATTCCTTATCTGATAGCTACTCCGGTTGCCTCCACATGTATCAATTATACATACAGAAAACCCGAAATAAACTATGTCGTAATTTCTCACAGCGGCTCATATGATACAATTCATCATACAATAGAAAAAGCCTTAGCATATATCAAAAGAAGACAACTTCAAATTCTGGGCAATTTCTATATCAGCGATTTTAGCAATTGCATTCCTTCTGCTTCTTCCATGCAATATATTATTCAAATCGCCGTAAAAGAGTGTTAATTCTTTTTCGCTGTTACTTTTTTTATAATAAACAACACTAAAATCATAACTACAATAGCAACAGGCAATGCAATAAAAACATTCTTAACCAATCCGGCAAAGAGGAATGCAAAGAAAGAAACTGCTGCAACCGTCAGTGCATAGGGTAACTGGGTTGAAACGTGGTTCATGTGATTACACTGCGCACCGGCCGATGCCATAATGGTTGTATCGGAAATAGGTGAACAGTGGTCACCGCAAACCGCGCCGGCAAGACAAGCAGAAATCGAAATTATCATAAGTTCTCCGCCGCCCGGGAATACTGCACACACAATAGGTAATAATATACCGAATGTTCCCCATGATGTACCGGTTGAAAATGCAAGACCTACCGCAATAACGAACACAATTGCAGGTAACAGCCATGTTAATCCGGCTGCATTACTCCGCACAAACTCTGCCACAAATACTTTTGCACCCAAATCCATGGTTATACCGCTTAATGTCCACGCAAAGGTAAGAATCATAATTGCAGGAACCATTGCTTTAAATCCTTCGGTAAAGGATGAAGTTAACTCTTTGAAGGTTAATCTTCTTGTTACTAAATAATAAATAAACGTAAATGCCAGCGCAATAAAGGAACCAAGCACCAGACCTACAGATGCGTCACACTCTGAGAATGCAGTAATAAAGCTTACCCCTTCAAAGAATCCGCCGGTATAAACCATTCCCATTACGCAAGAAATAATAAGAACAATTACCGGAAGAATCAAATCCAAAACCTTACCCTTCTTAACATTGCCGGATACGATTTCGGTTTCGTTTTCTTCTTTTCCTGTAGTAAATAAATCTCCGTTTTCAGCATTTAATTCATGCTTTTTCATAGGACCATAATCAAATCCCATCACAGCAATCGCGATAACCATAACAATGGTTAACAACGCATAAAAGTTGTAAGGTATGGAGCGGATAAACAGAGATAATCCCTCTCCTTCCGGTGCAACGGAAGCTACAGCTGCCGCCCAGGAAGAAATCGGTGCAATAATACAAATCGGAGCTGCGGTTGCATCTATCAGATATGCAAGCTTTGCTCTGGATATCTTACTCGTATCTGTTACAGGACGCATAACACTACCTACAGTAAGACAGTTAAAATAATCATCCACAAAAATCATAGCACCCAAAGCAAAAGTCGCAAGGGAAGCCCCTTTACGCCCCTTAATCTTCTTAGCTGCCCATTCACCATACGCTGCCGAACCGCCGGCTTTATTAATAAGGCTAACCATAATACCAAGAATAACAAGAAAAATAATGATACCTACATTCCATCCATCTGCAAGCTTTGCAATTATGGTATCAAATGTTTTGGTTACCGTCTGTACCGGATTGAACATTGTATAAAGCAGGGAACCTGATATAATACCGATAAACAGCGACATATAAACTTCCTTAGTAATCAATGCAAGAACAATAGCAATAATAGGCGGAAGCAGAGACAAAAAAGTTGCATATACTTTTACATCTGAACGAATTGTATCTACGGCAACTTCCAAATTATGTTCAAATGTTTCTCCATCTGCCATGAGATTGGAATCATAGTTATCCACATAATCCAATGCGGCCGCCATATCGTCTTCACTGTAGACAACCTCTTCTGCAACTATTGTTTCATTTTCATTCTCAGCTTCTGCTGCATATACGTTCATACCAAACATCAATGTTATAACACATATAAGCAACACAGCTATTTTCATTCGTGTTTTTTTCATGAGTCCTTACCTTTCTGTAGTCATCATTATCAGTTACTTTTATCATAAATTCTTTTAGAACTTATTTCATTATCATGCAAAACTTACCGGAAAATACCTTATTCACCATCCTTTTCCGCAAGAAAAGCCAACAGATACTCCCATGTCCGCTTTACGGAATATACCGGCATTCTCTCTTTGGTGGTGTGAATATCATAAATATCCGGTCCAAATGAAATGCAATCCAAATCTTTCTTTTTTTGTAAAAGAATACCACATTCCAAACCTGCATGAATTGCAGTCACCTCAGGCGAACTTCCGTAACATGCTTCATAAACACGAATCATCTTCTCCCGAAGGGGAGAAACAGCCTTATACTCCCAGCCCGGGTAATCACCCGAAAATTCGCAGTAACCGCCAAAGGCTCTTGTTATCATGTCTACCCTGTCGCGTAAAAACAATTTCGACTGTTCAATACTGCTTCTTAATGCATAGTCTGCTTCCAAGCCTTTCTCCGTAAGCTTTAATACTCCTAAATTAAGGGAAGTTTCCACAAACTCCGGATTCAGACCGCTCATGGCTATTACACCATCGGGAACTGCACACAAATACTCAAAAATACGTTTTGTGGAATGTGCATCTGCCATTGTCCTACTTTCGTCTTCCAACTTCCTGAGTGTAATCAAAATATTCTCTTCTTTTCCGGCATATTCGTTATTCAGCATGGTTTCCAGTGCTACCAGTTCAGCCTTAATCTGCTCCATGTCCGGATTCATAACAGCCAACACTGTCTCTGCATATAAGGGAATGGCATTATCCTTTTCTCCGCCGGAAATATTTACAATATGAAATTCCGTCTTCTTAGACAATTCGGATAAAATCCTGCCAATGGTATGATTTGCATTTGCCCTTCCATGATGAATTTCTGCGCCGGAATGGCCACCTTTTAATCCGCTAAGCGTAACTTCGATATATGTGGCACCTTCCACCGCAATCCGGTCAACAGGAAGCACACCATGTACCCGCATTCCGCCGGCACAGGAAGTAAGAAGTACCCCTTCCTCTTCAGAATCAATATTTAAAAGTCTGGTTCCTTTTAAATCGGATAAATCAATTCCGATGGCACCATCCATTCCAACTTCTTCATTTACCGTAAAAACAACTTCCAATGCAGGATGCTTGATCGTATCCGCATCTAATATGGCCAATGCATAAGCCACGGCAATACCGTCATCACCGCCGAGACTGGTTCCTTCGGCATAAAGACAACCATCTTTAACATTAAGACGCAAGGGTTCTTTTTCCATGTCAATGTCAGACTCAGCATCTTTTACAGCAACCATATCCATATGTCCCTGAAGAATGATGGTTTCTTCCTGCTCATAACCTTCTGTGGCGGGTTTTTTAATGATAACATTTTTTAATTGGTCCTGACGGACTTCTAAATTTCTTTCTTTGGCAAATGCCACCAGATAATCACTGATGGCATCAATATTATAACTACCGTGAGGTATCCGGCAAATCTCATAGAAAAACCGGAATACCTCTCTAGGCTGTAAATCATTCAGATTCATTTTGCACCTCACAGATAAACTTACTTTTCTTTATCTTATGAATCCTTCGCTTCTTTCTTTTTCTCTTTTTTATAAATAAACAGGAAGAAGCTTCCAATTAACAAGGCAAAGAACAATAATCCACCGATATTTCCGGTTGAGAACTTGCCCGAAATATCAATATACTGTCCAACGCTTATCGCTGCACCTTTAGCATCTACCAATCCGGTAGGAATAATTGCAAGAACAGCTAAAAGAATACCTATGATACCTTCACCTGCAATCATACCGGACGAAAACAGAATACCATTTTCCACATGCTGTTCTTTTACTTCTGCTTTTGCCTTTTTATTCTTTTCAACAACCAGTCTGACAAGACCGCCGCACATAATGGCTGCACTTAAGTGAATCGGTAAATACATACCTACTGCAAAAGGAAGAACGGATGCACCGATGATTTCAAGTGCAATTGCAATGCCGGCACCGGCAAAGATAAATGTCCAGGGAAGATTTTCACCCATAACACCTTCTACTACCAATCGCATAATATCCGCCTGGGGTGCAGGAAGCTCTGCTGAACCATAGCCCCATGCTTCATTAAGAAGATATAAAACACCACCGATTGCCACTGCGGAAATTACCGCACCAATCAACTCACCAATCTGCTGTTTTTTAGGAGATGCGCCAACCAGGAAACCTGTTTTTAAATCCTGGGATGTATCACCTGCCATAGCAGCAACAATACAAACCACCGTACCGATTGCAATGGCTGCAATCATAGGTTCACGACCACCGTTTCCGGTTGCTTTTAATAATAAAGATACAATAATCAACGCTGCAATAGTCATACCGGAAATCGGGTTATTACTGCTACCCACAAGACCAACCATTCTGGAAGATACGGTAGCAAAGAAGAAACCGAATACAATAATAATCAGCGCACCTAAAAAGTTAACAGGGATTGCAGGAACTAACCACATAATCACTGCGACGATAAGGATACCACAAAGAATAACCCAAATAGGAAGATCTTCTTTATTCGATTTAAAACCTTTAATACTCTGTGTAAACGTTTTAAGGATTAACGGTAATGACTTAATTAAGCTGATAATACCACCGGCTGCAACTGCACCTGCACCGATATATTTAATATAATATTTCCATATTTCCCATGAACCCATATCGCCGATTGGAGTTTCACCCGGATACAAAATCATATCCCCACCGAATAAGGAAATCAAAGGCATTAATACAAGCCAGGATAATATACCACCGGCAAACATAAATGCTGAGGTTTTTGCTCCGCAAATGTAACCAACACCTACCAATGCAGGAAGGACGTCAATACCAACTCCTGCACCTTTGTATTTTTTGATTGAAAAATCCACTTCCGAAGGGAACAATTTAATTCCATCGGCTACAAACTTATAAAGAGCAGATATTCCAAGACCTGTGAATACGGTACCTGCCTTTGCTCCTCCGCTGGCACCGGCCTTCAATACCTGTGCACATGCAGTTCCTTCAGGATAAGGAAGTTTGTCATGTTCATCTACAATCAAGGTCTGACGTAAAGGCACCATAAAGAGTACTCCAAGAATACCACCACATAATGCAATCAATGAAATTTCAAGAAGACTGGGCATTGCCGTACCATCTTCAATGGCCCACATAAACAATACGGGCATGGTAAAAATTGCACCTGCCGCTAATGATTCACCGGCAGAACCAATGGTCTGTACCATGTTATTCTCTAAAATAGAGTTTCTGCGCAATACAAAGCGAATAATTCCCATTGAAATTACTGCAGCCGGAATAGAGGCTGATACTGTCATACCTACCCTAAGTCCCAAATATGCATTAGCAGCACCAAATACTACTGCCAAAATGATTCCTAATATAATAGAAACCGCCGATAGTTCTTTTTTTTCTTTCATTGTTTTCTCCCATCCTGCACCTATCGTGCTAACTTGTATGTTTTATTTCTTTTGTACTTTCTTATTTGACCCCTTTATTTCCTTCTTTTTGAATGAGTCAAATAACCCTTTTTTCTTTTTCTTGCTATTGCCATCATCATGGGCCTTAATCTTTTCTTTTAAGGCAACCGTTGTCCATTCTTTTTCTTTGTTTCGCTCATTTACAACGTCCCTAAGTAACATATACGCCGTAGAAAATAACGGAATAAAGAAAAGCATTCCTCCGATACCCATAACGCTTCCGCCTATGGTAATCGCTGCAAGAATCCACATGGAAGGTAAGCCTACTGAATTTCCCACTACATGAGGGTAAATAAAATTACCTTCAATCTGTTGCACAACGACAAACAAAATGATAAACCAAAGTGCAGTCATCGGACTATCCATTAAAAACAGGAAAGCTCCTACACCACAACCAATGAATCCGCCCACCACGGGAATCAATGCCGTAAATGCTACCAGCACACCTATCAGAAGAATGTAATCAAAACCAAAGATAGCCATTGCCAACATGGTAAGCAGTCCCAAAATAACAGCTTCAACACACTGTCCTGCAATAAAATTACTGGTATTTGTCATTAATACGCCAGCTACTTTTGCGGTCTTACGATATGCTTTTTCTGAAAGAAAAGCACTTAAAATTCTTTTACACTGCATACACAATTTTTCTTTCTGCGCAAGAATGTAAATCGAGAAAATGATTGCAATAACCGCATTAAAAATACCACCACCGATTTTGCCGGTTACACTAAATACATTCTTAATAAATGAACCGCCAAAACCATTAAAGAAGAATTCTTTAATCTGGGTAAGTAATGCCTGCCAGTCAATCTCCGCCTGGCTGAGCTTGTCTATCTCAACCAAAATCATATCCGTCGCTTCCGGATACTGAGCCATCAGCTTTTCCAGCCAATCCAGTGTCGAATACCAAAATGCAGAAATTTTATCCGGTAACATACTTGCCGTTTCCACCACCTGCGGTATAACCGCAAACATCAGCAACGTAAGAAGACCGCAAATCAATACAATGGACAACAAAATGCTTACCGGCCTTTTGATTTTTAATAAATACTTATTTTTAGCCTTACCAAAAAGTGCTTTTTCAATACTCCTCATGGGCAGGTTTAAAATAAAAGCAATCAGCGCACCGATTAAAAACGGTGATATTATGCTGAAACCTTCTTTGATAAACGCACAAATTTGTCTAAAGTAAATTACGCCCAAGGTCAGGGCCGCTATCGTGAGTAAAATTTTTAGCCAGAATAAATATTTCTGCTTTTCATTCTGCATAATTTTTAGCTCCTTTACTTATGTACTCAAAAGCCTTCTTCTCATAACACCTCATTTTTTAGTTTATTATAGGTTATCCATTATTGCAAGAAAAAAGACAGGCGAACCTGTCTTTTTTTATCTACATCATAATTAAGCAATTTTACTCTTAGCGATATCAGCTAATGCTGTGAATCCTGCTGCATCATTGATTGCCATTTCTGCAAGCATCTTTCTGTTGATGTCGATGTTAGCAAGTTTCAAGCCGTACATGAATTTGCTGTATGATAACCCGTTCATTCTTGCTGCAGCGTTGATACGTGCAATCCAAAGACGTCTGAACTGACGCTTGTTCTGCTTTCTGCCTGCATAAGCGGAAGTTAACGCTCTCATCACTGACTGCTTAGCAACACGATACTGCTTAGATCTTGCTCCTCTGTAACCTTTTGCAAGTTTTAATACTCTATTATGTTTTTTCTTAGCATTTAAGCCGCCTTTAATTCTAGCCATTTCTTA